>JAMCZK010000025.1:0-16321 GCA_023485685.1 Chloroflexota bacterium
TCACGATTACACCGCGTTCTACGATCAGGAGTCCGCTCATCGCCGCCAATTGCGTTATCCACCCTTTGCGCAGCTACTGCGCCTCGAGTATCGCAACCCGGACGCCAGGAAGGCCGAGGCCGACGCTAGGGCAATGGCGAAGAGGATTGAGCACTTAATGGAAACAGGGGAAAAGAGCGCCACAGAAATGATTGGCCCGGTGCCATGCTTTTACCCGCGGCTCAACCGTCAATACCGCTGGCAAATCTCGCTGCGCGGCCCGGACCCGGCATCCCTGATTCGCGGGGTCAAGCTGATGGGTTGGCGCGTCGAAGTTAATCCACCGTCCTTACTGTAGAGGGAGATTTTGCTCAACACGGCTAGTGGCGAAACTTCCTGGACACATATAAATCAGTCCTGATGTCTGGAAGTCCAGAAGTCGACATCTAGACTTCCGGACTTCCCGACTTCTAGACAGCCTTTTGCTATACAATTCAATATCCACAGAGGAGAGCAGGATCGATGCGCCGTGAGCTAGTGAGTTGGGACGAAGTTCAGCGCCTGGTGGACCATCTCATCCTGCAGTTCGACCATGAATTCCAGGCGATGCTAGTGATCACGCGCGGCGGGGTCATTCCCGGCGGCATGCTGGCGGAACGTATGGGGTTGCGTGACATCCTCACCGCCGCGGTAAATTTTCCGGCCACGCTGGAAACCCGTGCGGAAAACATGCTGGTTTGGCCGCAGTTCCTGCAATTCCCCGAAGAGGAATTGTTACGCGCCAAGCGTATCCTGGTGGTAGACGACGTATGGGGATCGGGGCGCACTAGCACGGCGGTAAAGACCCGGGTTTCGGCGGCCGGAGGCATGCCGTTCACCAGTGTGCTGCATTTCAATCCACATCGTAATCTGTTCGGCAGCGCCCGCCCGGATTATTTCGCCGCCAGCACCGACGCGTATATCGTATATCCCTGGGAACAGGAACCAACCGCGGGTTGGGCCCGGCGGGACTACTAGACTAAAAAACTAATAGCATCAATTTAGTTTTTCTTGTCAAATTTTTGAGTCTGCATATAATGCTAGTGTGTGGGGGAGTAAGCTTTGATCGATTCGATTTTTACAAAACTCAACAAAAAGTAATTGACTTCGGATTGTTTAATGCCTAGAATGCAACTGTGAGTCAAGGAAAGCCAAGGAAGGACCTGCCTTCCACAGTTGCGAGGAGCCAAGCAAAGCGAGGCGACGTGGCAATCAGCTTTCCGCAGTTGCGAGAGCCTGTCCCGAGCGAGCCGCTGGAGCCTGCCCTGACCCTGAACGAAGTGAAGGGGAACGGGAAGCAATCCCAACGATTTCCTTGCCCGCCAACTCTCAAACTTCATAGAAAGGAGGAAAAGGAACACTAAGAACGGTATTCGTTTTCTACTCGCCTTTTTGTTTTGAGGAGGAAAAATGTCTAAGCATTTTAGCTGGCTCATGGCCATTTTTGTCGCCAGCTTACTGCTTTTGGGGGCCTGTTCATCCATTGGATCCCAATCTCAGACAGTTGTTGTAGAACCGGAGCTCGCCCGGCTGGATAAGACTCCCAGGATCGCAGTAATGTCCGCCTTTGATGCAGAGCTGGAATTGCTGCTCACAGAGACAGAAGTCGATAAGGAATACATCATCAATGGCCGGGTATTCACCACAGGGACGTTGAGAGGGCACGAGGTCGTGTTGTTCCTTTCTGGCGTGAGCATGACCAATGCGGCCATGACCACCCAGCAGGCGCTGGATCACTTCAACATTACCAAATTGATCTTCAGCGGAATCTCCGGCGGAGTAAGCCCAGACCTTAACATCGGCGATGTCTATGTTGCGGAAAAGTGGGCCGAGTACCAGGAGAACTACTTCGCAAGGGAAGTCTCTTCCGGAGTGTACGAGCCTCCGGCGTGGTACGCACCCTATGAAGAAGAAACCAGCTTTGGCATGATGTTCCCGCAGCCCTCCTCCACCACGGCCCAAGGCGGTGAAGGGGACGCCGAGGAAATAATACGTTGGTTCTATGCTGATGAAGATCTGCTGGCGGTAGCTGAGGAAGTTGCCTCTACGGTGTCTCTGGAAAACTGTGCAGGCTCTGATTGTCTGGAGCACCAACCGGTCATCCACGTGGGTGGCAATGGCGTGTCCGGCCCGACCTTTGTGGACAATGCCGAATACCGGGAATATGTGTATTTGGTTTGGCAGCCCTGGGGCCTGGATATGGAATCGGCCGGGGCCGCCCATGTACTGTACAACAATGGCGTGCCGTTCGTGTTCGTGCGCTCAGCGTCAGATCTGGCCGGCGGGGATGCGGGCCCGAACCCCATTAATATCTTTTTCCAGGTAGCGGCCAACAACTCGGCGAAATTCCTGCTTGCGCTGATCGAAGCCATACCCTAGTCACCCGAAAACAATCAACCGCCCTTTGGGGCGGCTGATTGTTTCTCCGTTCCGTCATTGCGAGGAGGCGATTAGCGCCGCTCCCTCGTCGCCAACAAGTTGGCTCGCTCGGGACAAGTTTTAACGGCGCGGCCAGAGCCTGTCCCGAGCGAGCCGCTCTGCGGCGACGAGGGAAAGCAATCTCCACCTCCAATCGGAAGATTATTTCTGCAGCAGGTGCTTAAATTCTTTATGCAATTTTGTCATCTTTGGGGAGATGATGAATTGGCAATAACCGGCGTGCGGGTTTCGATTGAAATAGTTGTGGTGATACTCCTCTGCTTCGTAGAATTCGGTGAGTGGCTTTACTTCGGTGACGATGCCTCCCCCGATCTCTTTGTTTAGTTCGCCGATAAATTCGATTGCCTCTTTCTTCTGCCCCTCGTTAGCATAAAAGATAATCGAGCGGTATTGGGGTCCAATGTCGTTTCCCTGACGATCCGGCGTCGTCGGGTCATGGACAGCGAAGAAGACCTTGAGCAAATCGTGGTAAGAAATTACATCGGCATCGAACTCCACCTGGACGACTTCGGCATGACCCGTGCGCCCGGTGGTCACCTGCTCGTAGCTGGGATCGGCCACCTCGCCGCCGGCGTAGCCGGGCACTACGCGGGTCACGCCTTTGAGGCGCTGGAACGCGGCTTCCGTGCACCAGAAGCAGCCGCCACCGAAGACTGCAGTTTCCGTTTGCATATACACTCCTTGTTTTGGCGAAAACTTATTTTATGAGATTTTCGAAAGAATTGGCTCGTACAAAAGATGATAATACTGGTCGGCGACCTTCTTCCAATCATAGTCAACAATGGTCTGCTGTCCTTTATTGACTAGATTTTCTCTCAAGGCTTTATCTTCAATTAATTCGCTTGCTGCATCCACTAAGGCTTTCACGTCCTCCACGTCCACCAGCATACCATTCCTGCGGTTCTCCACCGCGTCAGGTGCCAACCCGACTTTGGTCGTGACCAATGGAATCCCGGAGGCTAAGGATTCGAGAACGCCTTCGGGGCCGCCTTCTTCCCGAGAGGTAATTAGGTAAAGGTCAAGTGCATGATACAGGGGTGGGATTTCATGGAAATCTTGTTTGTATTCATGGGAATAGGGAACTTTCATTGCTTCTAGCCCGCGCTTAACATACCCGCGCGCAGGCGCGCTCAACAGCACAAAAATGGAATATTTTTTGGCCAGCTGTTCAATGACCTGTAAGAATATATCGGGGCCCTTGATCAGCTTGGGTTCGTTTCCCTCTTGCATTCCTACCCCGTCTTTATGGAAGGACCCGATGCAGATCACATCTTCACCGAACCCTAACGCTTTACGAGCTTCGTTTCGTTGATCGATGGTCACTGGGCGAAAGCGTTCCAGGTCGACTCCCAAGGGAATGCGCACTACTTTACCCGCCGGAATTCCCCAATCCAGCAAACGCTGTTCCATGATCCGACTGGCCGTGTGTATTTTCTCGAACGAGGATTGTTTTCTCAGCAAACTTGAAATCGCCGCAGAAAAACCCTGTTGGTCCTTTTGGCCATGGAATATGGTTCCGATTGTCCAGTTTCTTTCGTGATGAGGTTCATCGATATTGGCCGCTAAATCCCATAACGACCCGTAGTGCACGATTTGCTCACGCAAATTCTGCGCTGAGCGAACTATTCGAGCCTTCAGACCATGGTGCCGCTCCACATTAGTGGTCACATAATTTCCCACCCAATCCAAAACCCAATTCACTCCAGGGACGACGTAATAGAGGTTAGGCGAAGAACGGAAACCCAACTTGCCCAAAACTGTGTTCAAAAAATTCTGGCTACTTTGAACCATTGGTTTACTATATCCCACTGTTGTTTTGAAATCAGTTTATCTTTGCTTTTAATTCCGCCCAGATTTCCCCCCAACGAACCTCAAGATGTCCGATCTCAAACCCCGCCTGACTCATCTCATCCTTGAAACTTTCCAGGGTGTACTCCGTTTCATGGGTATGGTCCAGGCGCCATTCGAGGCCAAGTTCGCGCTTCAGACCGGCGCGCCAATCGCGCTCGAAGAGGGGCACGCGCACCAGAAAACGGGTGGCCTTCGTTCGCTCTTGCAGGCCCTCGAGCAAGTCCACTCGATCTTTGAGGTGCTCGAGCACATTCGACATCACCACCACATCGAACGAATGCGGCGGCACCCAGGTGTACGCGTCGCCTTCGAGAAATTCTATGTTCGGGTGGACGTTTCGCCGGCGCCCTTCCTCCAAACTGGGGGTATCGATATCGATGCCGGTGACCTTCGCGCCCGTTCGATTAGCAATTTCGAAGGCAACCTCGCCGGTGCGGCAGCCAACGTCCAGCACGCGGTCACCCGGGCCGATGCGCTGGACAAAGAAATCATGATAGCGGGTAAGACTATGCTTCGGGTGAACCCCGCCTCCATAGCGGACGGCGGCCTGGCTGTGCAGCGGATACAAGGCGTTGTCGAGCTCGAGAAGAAAGCTGGCCGCCTGCCTGGGTTCCAATCGTTCGGCTTTGCGAGTGATGATTTGCAGCAAGATGTTTTTGACATAGGGCGCGGGCAACCCGGCGATCAATGGGATGAAGCGCTTGGCGATGATGCGGCCAAGACGTTGGAAGAGTGCTGGGTTTTCAGTGCTCATGATTTCGCATGTAATGATTTGCTTACGTCAAGCGTCACTCGCGACGATCATCTTTCTTCGAGATTGCTTCGTCCGCTTTCGCCGCAAAGCGGCTCAAATACTGCTCCTCGCAATGACGGGAAGCAATGCGGGTAGATGGTTTCGCCTTGCCCTCCTCGCAATGACGGAGAGTGTTGCCGTTAATCCTTCCCTCTTAGTCCCTCGTCTTCATTGATCGAAACCCAGGCAACCATCTCGCCGATTTCGAAGCGGTCTTCATCCAGCCATTGCCGCAACGACGGATAGGTGCGATTAAAGCGTGAGGAAGATTCGCCGGACGATTCTTCCTTAATCATCGCAGTGATGCCTTTCAACCGCTTCACCCACCTGGCCATGTTCTTAGGGGTCAGGTCCACCCAGCCGTGCTCGGCGTCTTCGGACTTCAGCACCGGCCCGCGCAGGATGCGTCTGCCATCTGCCAGCAAAATGGGCAGGCCGATGGAAATAATCTGCTGGCGCAGTTTGGCATCCTTGGCCACCAGGGCTTCCAGCTTGGCCGACATCTGCTCGGGCTTGTCTTTCAGCGCGTGGCTGACCTTGTTGCCATAGGCCCGCTTGAGCAGAAAAGACTCGTACAAAAGTTTGGACATGCGCGGTGGCCCAAGGATCTCGAAGGCCACCGACTCGCCGTGCTCTTCGCCCAGCTGGCGCAGCCGCTCCAACGCGGCGTCGCGCAGGGCGCCGGCGCGGAAGGTGGGGCCCATCACCGAGCCATCCAATGCGCCGATCACATCGCGGCCCGTGTTGCCGCCCATGATTTCGCGCACCACATTGTGGGCGATCTCCTCGGGAGTGACGAACTGCATCTGGCCGTAAGCGGTGATGGCGGCGAAGTCGCCGGCTGCGAAAAGCCCGTTTTCGCCGGTATTAATGTAGACGGCTTCCAACTTTTCGCCGGTGGGTTTGCCGAACTCGCCTTGCGGTTTCAAGTTGCCCACTTCCTTGATCGGCAAAGCCTTATCGGGCGGGCAATCGTAGAGCAGGAAATCCCGCCCGCCGCGGCGGATAGGTCCGTAGCCGATTTCTTTCCACGCGATCAGCGCGGTGGGCTTGATCTCTTTGACCACTTCGGGCCCGCCGGGGGTGCGCGCCATCAGGAAGGTGAGCAGGGTTTGTGCGCCGGCCAGCGCCGCCTTGGACATCAGCACCCGGGAAGGTTTCTCCTCGCCGTGGGTATAGGGAATGTTAAGGCCCATGCCGCCGGTGCCGCTGGTTCCTACTTTGACGTAAGCTTGCGTATCGGCGCGCAGCATGGATTCATGCAGAATTTGGATATGGCGCACCAATTGGGGAATATACAGAGCCGCCAGGAGATGTTCGACTTCTTCCGGCCACTTGGTGCCGCCGTTGCCTTCGGCGATCAAAGCTTGCAGCTTGCGCGCCCAGGCATAGATGTTCTGATAAGCCACCGCCGTGGAGGTGTTAATGCAATCGACAATGATCTGGGCGGGTGCGCCGTCCAGTCCTTTCGCCTTGCCTTGAATGATCTGATACAGAAGCGATGCTTCCAGGATTTCGTCGTTGAGTTCGTCGACGACGTCGCCCACCAAGCGTTTGCGTTTGGTGGGGTCGGCCATGATAGTCGCCCGCGAGCTATCTTTTTGAGTTTGCCACTCCGCGCGCAGGAATATGTCCCCCCAGGTGGAGAAGAACTTCGTTTTGCTCGCGAGTGCTTTCCTCGCAGGAAACTCCGCCTTGAGCGCCGCCACGGCCTGTTCGGCTTCCTCCTTGCGGAGCGACGACACGACCAGCCGCGCCGGTTCGTGAGCCAATAGCTCCCTGCAGACGGCGTTGCCAACCAAGCCAAAACCACCCAAGACGAGGGCGTTCTTCCCACGTATATCCATTCACACGCTCCATTTCGAGGATTTGACCTTTGAGTTATGTGCGTCAAGCACATTTCTTTTGCGTGCGTCAAGCATACCGCGATTGGAAAGGCCGCGCAAACACCGATTTATTGGCGGGTGTATACTGCCAGCACTCAGCATTGGATTCTTCCCGTGGGGGCGGGTCTTAGACCCGCCCTGCGTTGCGAAGCAACGCTCGAATCTTCGGATCAATAAAGGAGTAGGAATGAGCGCAAGTTCAGAACTGGTCATGGTGCTGTCCATCGGCCTGGCATTGGCATTCGTGGTCGTATGGAGCGCCTGGCTGCAACGCGGTTCTGGCATCACGGCCAAAGATCCTTTGGCAGATGCCAGTTTTGATTTCCAGGAAAGCTGGCTGTCCACGTTCACCGGGTTGATCGCCATTCTTGGAACGATCAGCATTTCCAGTTTTGCCTTTATCAGCAGTGGTTCGGGCACAGGCACTTCCTTCACCATCCTCAGCCTGTTCTTCGCCCTGTTGGTGGCCGGCGGACCTTTGGCCTTCAAGGCCTTAGCCTCCGCCAATGGCACCGGTACCGTAGGCGGCTTCCTGCTGGCGGCCGCGGCCACGCTTTGGGCGGCTTTCGGCGTAATCTTTTCACTGGGTATGTTCCTGCTCGAGATCGGTACGCAAGTTGAGGGCGGTTTCGAAGGCGGCGAACCGGGCCTGGCCACCTTTCTGATGATGGCGATCATCGTGATCCTGATCCCGATGATCGCCAGCTACGCGCACAGCAAGCTCACCAGCATGCTTAAGGGCCGCAAAGCTTTCGGCGGCGTGTCCTTTTTGTAAATCGCCGATCAATTGCATAGCAATTCGCCATTTTGAGAGCGCCCAAGCACGGGCGCTCTTTTTGTTTGCGCCAATACACTGGAAGATAGAACAAGCAGATGAGGAGATGACAGAAAGCGGATGCGTTGACTCATTAGGTGGAGATTGCTTTCCCTCGTCGCCGCCAAGCGGCTCGCTCGGGACAGACTCTCTCTGCTCATTGCTGCGCATGAGCAGTGCTTGCGCAATGACGGACCTATGTTGGTGTGTAGGGGCGGCTTGCAAGCCGCCCTCATCATCAGAGGGCGCTGTTTTGCTTCGCAAAACTTGGCAATGCGCCCCTACGCCGGGTTGATTAGATTCCGGCGATGGTGATTCTTCAATAGACTCTAAAGGGATTCCTCGTCGGGCATCGTCGCTAAAGGCGGCGATAATCGCCCTCGCTCGGAATGACAAGAAAAAAGAATGCATCGCTATGTCCTCGCTAGATCGGAGAAGGGGCTGTGCGTTGCTGCGCAACGCGGGAGAAGCTATTCGGCTTCGCCGAACACGCTTCTCCACCCTCAAAAACAAATTGGTCTTGTGCATTATTTCCTCCCAAAATCTGAGAATGGACTCGTAAACTTTGGCTTATCGGAGCGCGGGGGTAAGTGGGCTTGGCCGGCGCGGAGCATCCAGTAGGTAGCATCGAGGGTATCGTCGTGATCGCCCCAGGGCCAGCGCAGCCATTCGCGGCGGAAGGCTTGCATGAATGGTGATTCGATATTGGAGATGCGCGCCCAGCCGCGCTCGAACATAGGCCCCAAAGCTTTTTGGAAACGAGGACCTTTGCCCTTACCGCCAGGATTCATTTCGACGATGGGCAATGAAGGGTGGCTGGATAGGGATTGATAAAACTCTTCGCCTTTGCCAACGGATTCGATGCCGATGACTTCGGTGTTGGGATAGAAGGCAACGAGTTCGAGTAGTTTGTCCTGGGCTTCGGCGTGGCTGAGATGTCCACGGAATCCATCGATAAGGATGATGCCGGAACCTGAGGGTTGAGCGCGTCCGATTGCAACGGCAAAATAATCGCGATCATTGTCACGTTGCTTGTCCGCGGTAGACGCGTAGTCAACGCCCATGACGACCGGCCATGCGGGTTGGATCATTGAGGAATCTACTTTTTGCAGCCATTCGGCTTTGAGGTTGATACCCTCGGCAGCGGAGAGATCGAGCAGATACATGCGGGCGAATTCGCGTTCGCCCAGCATTTGGCGATAGTTTTCGATGACGGGGATAGGAAAACGTTCGGGCCAAGTGAGTTCGACGTTCGAGACGTCCAACGTCCCACGTCCGACGTCAGGGACGATTGGTTGATCGTGTGATGAAGGAGAAGCAATTGTGAATTCTGAATGCTGAATGTTGAATGGGGAATTATTCTCCCTCACCCCCGACCCCTCTCCCCCAGAGGTGGAGGGGGGAGTTTGCGGGCGGGGTGACCCCGCCCCTACGTCAGGTTGATTGGATTCCGGCGGAGGTGATTCTTGAATTGGCGCAATAGAATTTCCGCCTGCGGCGGAATTGGGCGCATTGCAATGCGCCCCTACGTTAGGTCCATCGGTAGGGGCGGCTTGCAAGCCGCCCTCAGGATTTGAGGGCGAGGCATGCCTCGCCCCTACGGCCGAAGCTGATGATTCGTCGTCGTGGGGGAGTTCGGTGTAGATGGGAGTAGAGACGGAAGCGTAGGTTTCGGTGGCTTTGAGATATTGGAGGACATCGCCCTGGCGCCAAGGCGTACCGATGAAGACCACCCAGGATTTGGGGTTGAGAGTTGGCAAGATATTGCTGGTGATGATGGCGACGGCCTTATCCATTTCTTTGATTGAGCGCGTGTTGGTTTCGTTGTGGATATCGTCGGCGAGCAATATGCCGGTGGGGTGAAGTCCGACGACGAAAGAAGAGCGATAGCCCAAGCCGATGAAGGATGGGTCGCGGCCTTTGGTTTCGGCGCAGAGCTGGCGCCAAAGGTTGTAATCCATGTCGTTGCGCTTGACCTCGTAACCGTTCGCCAGGCTCCAGCCGCCCTCTTTATCGCGGACGACATGTGGGAAGGCGACGTGCCAGCCGGGATTGTGAGTGATGAGATCGGCGACTTGGCGGCAGGTAGCTCGGGCGGCGGCTGCGGTAGCCTGCAGGACGAGGAAGCTATCTTCCGGATGGAGGCCGGTGCGGAAAGCGAGGAAGGCGATGCTGATAGAAGTGGTTTTGGAGGAACCGCGAAAGGCCTCGATGACTAAGCCCTTACCTTGAGCGCGAGCCGCGTAGAGCCGGCGCACCCAGGCGTAGGCGTGGAGCGGCAGATCGCGGCGGAAGAGCATGCGATAAAAAGTGGCAAAGTCTTCCGGAGTATCCGTAAGGGTGGTGGTTGGACTCATGAAACCCCCTCAAAGCAATTGCTACATGACCCCTCTGATACTAGTTGATCAGATCAAACTGCAATGGAGTGATTGCCTTTTTTCTTTTTTCGGGGCGTTGCCCCGCACCCCATTGGGGGAACCATTGCATTGTTCCCCCAAACCCCTTCCCGCAGAACAACGTTTGGAGCGGGGAGGCAAGATTCATGAGCTGCACGTTGGCATCTCGTGTCGCATGATTTGGAACTCAGTGACGAGAATCGAGTCGTCAAGCTTAGTACCCCGCCGCGAGATGGTGATCGCGGATGGCTGATTAATACACGGATTCGGGGATTTATGGGGAAAATGGGGTGAATGTCAAGGGGCTGGACAGAATGCGATTTTCATCTGCACGTACGAACCCAGGACTTATAACTAAGATTTATAATTCGGCTTAGTCACGGAGGGCAATATGACTGATACTACCCCTAAAGAAATACCTAGTGACAAAAACCTTGTCTATATGGTCGCATATCTTTGCATAAAAGATCTGGAAAACCTAACAGAACAGGTGAAGGTTTTAGACCGATTCGATTTAACTGATGCTGAAAGAGCGCAGATTTGTGGAAGTGCAATTCAATCCACTAGAGACGCAAGACAAAAAATTAAGGGTAAGAGATAGGTATTTGGAGGTGAAATGGACGATCAAGAATTTGAAGCCATAAATAAAAAACTAGACACATTAATCCGACTCATGGCCTATCAGATAGTACAGGGCAAAACATTAAGCCAAGGCGCCCCAATTTTAAAACGGCTTGGGTTTACCAATACTGACATCGCTATCATTTTTGATACTTCCTACAAAACAGTTTCAGTTAGGCTAGCCGAATCAAAAAAGAAATCAACTTCGCGATGAAATGATTAATTCAGAAGTATCACACCTCTTACGAGATAAATGGGGTTCAAAAGATCTGGAAAACCTAACAGCAAAGCGGATAAAAATTGATTACGGGCCGATGAGCTCCAATGATGCCTATTATGTATTAGCTCATCTTTCTGATATCGATCTTTCGCAATATCTGCCACTGGCAGATATTGACCGAATCCGCAGTCTTGTACCAAGGGACAAAAGGATTTCTCCCGTTTTCACAAAAAAAGGAAAGACAAAAACGAGAAAAACCCAAACCTATCCTCTGGTTAGTACAAAGACAATCAGTATCGCCGAACGCATTGGCGAGGATCTTTATCCCTTACTTTTTGTGTTGGAAAGTTCAATTCGAGAATTAATTTCAACAAGGCTTTCAAAAAGCCCTGATTGGTGGGAAAAGAAAGTTCCCGATGGAGTCCAGAAAAACGTTGCTGCTACGATGAAGAGCGAAAAAAGATATCCTTATCGTGATAAGCGTGGAACCCACCCATTGTCATACGCAAATTTTAAAGATTTGCGTCTTATTATTGAAGGAAACACACAGGAATTTAGTAATGTGATTTTAGACATGGAATGGTTTAAGGCAGAAATGAAAAAGATTTATATGGTGAGGAACAATATCGCACATTGTGTGCCCATAACACCAGACGACAGAACTAGATTGGCGGTTTTTCATAGAGATTGGGCAAGATTATTAGGAACTGCTGGAATCAAGTAAGCAAGAAAGCAAAAACGAGCAAGTAACAGCTCAAAAGGAGCCTCTGTGGTCAAGAAAAAAAGGTCTCAAGAAGAACACTTGGAAGCAATACAGTTGTTGTTAGCCGCCATAGTTATGAAGAGAGACGTTGGCATAAAAACGGTGGCAAAAATAACTGGTTTTTCTGATAATACTTTGTCTGAGTTATTTCCTGAAAAGAAAAAGAAGAAAAAGCTAGCAGCGGAGGGTTGATATGGACGAAGAACTTCTGCAATCACAAAAAGAAATTGTAATGATGTTGACTATTCTGGCCAAGCGCGGAATAGTAAAATCTGCTCTAATTCAAGAAATGGATGCGGTCGGGTTCCCACAAAAACGAATCGCCGAATTACTCAATACCACATCAAACACCGTAAATGTAGCACTCAACCGAGCAAAAAAGGGGAAAAGGAAATAAATGACACAGATTGTTTCTAACCCGTCTGCGGATAGAGAAGAAAAGATCGAACACGCAGCAAAAATGTTGGGAGCTTCATCGCAGGCGAAAGCTGTATTTAAGTTAGTTTATACCGGACGAAAAACATTTAAGACGATTGACGATATGCGTAACGAACTTAAACCTTTCAACAAAAAAACTTACGCAGCGGCTAATCGGCTTGCCGCAGAAAATATTTTAGAAAAAAAGAAAGACAAGGGTCGAAACGTCTATTACAAAATTGATTTTTATACCCACAATAGGGATCGTATCCTACTACTTTCTGCGAACAAAGAGAAATTAAAGTCATACCCCACCAAGCGCAAAACTCAACCCTCCGCGGGACGAACCGTAATCGCGCTTCGTACAAAGCCTCAGACTGAGCAAATATCCATCGACGATATCGATTCCTTTAACCAAGTTCGCAGTGTTGGTGCCAGCGACATCGCTTCAGTCAAAGGAATGGTGGAAAGGAAGATAAATCGCGGGATTTCGGGCATTTTAAAGCAGGACGAAAAAAAGGATTGGGGGGGTGAGCAAAATGATATTTTTAGTACTCACGTTAGACTAAGAGGGAAAAGAATCGCTTCCGCTTTTGCGTTAAAAGGTAGAGGTACAAAAGGAGTATTGACCCCGGGGAAAATGGGAAAGAATGGAGACCAAATCCTTCGCTTATTTCAAGGAACATCAGAAGTGTACTTCATTGTTCATAATGACATTGTGCATGAAAGTATCTATGATCTATTATAGACGCATGCCACTAGCAAGTCAATCGCAACAGGGAGAAAGATTTACTACTGTGTTATTGATGGGAATGATCTTGCCCGTCTGGTGAGTGCCTACCCGGAAAACTTTAATTGATTAGGGAGTGTCGGTTATCGACCTCGCTAGGAATGACCGAAGGGTTTGGCTATCTTTGTTTACCTCTCTCCTACATTTCTCTAACACGATTCTTTCGCTATCGGCGAAACCAACCTATATAATGGCAACCCCAATGGCATTGCGCCTATTTTTACCGTTAACTAAGGTTAGGTACCCCTATGATGAGATTTGACCGCTTTACCGAAAGAGCCCAGGAAGCCGCCCAACGGGCCGCTGAGATCATCC
The DNA here is from genome assembly GCA_023485685.1 of Chloroflexota bacterium. Classification (GTDB taxonomy): domain Bacteria; phylum Chloroflexota; class Anaerolineae; order Anaerolineales; family UBA11579; genus JAMCZK01. The sequence goes on from JAMCZK010000025.1 coordinate 13,324, forward strand.
AGCGCTACGGGCACAACCAGATCGACACCGAACATATATTGCTGGCCCTGATCGAACAGCCGGAAGGCGTCATCGGCCAGTTGCTCGAACTGCTCAAAGTCGATGCCAACTCCCTCAAGGAGCGCCTCGACTACATCCTGCGCACCAGCCCCAAGGCCAACATCTTCGGCGGCGGCGCAGGGCAGATCTTCATCACCCCGCGGGTCAAGCGCATCGTGGACATCGCCAACGAAGAGGCCAACAAGCTCAAGGATGAATACATCTCCACCGAGCACATCTTTTTGGCTATCCTCAACGAGCGCAGCACCCCGGCCGCCCGCCTGCTGGAAGGCGCCGGCATCACCCGCGAGCGCGTCTTCGACGCGGTGCAGCAACTGCGCGGCGGCCAGCGCGTCACCGACCCGCAGGCCGAGTCGCGCTACCGCACCCTGGAAAAATACTCCCGCGACCTCACCAAGCTGGCCCATGAGGGCAAGCTGGACCCGGTCATCGGGCGCGACACCGAGATCATGCGCGTGATCCAGATCCTCTCGCGCCGCACCAAGAACAACCCTGTGCTCATCGGCGAAGCCGGCGTAGGCAAGACCGCCATCGTCGAAGGCCTGGCGCAAAAGATCGCCACCAACGACGTTCCCGAGATCCTCAGCGGCAAACGCGTCATCTCGCTGGACCTGGGCGCCATGATCGCCGGCTCCCGCTTCCGCGGCGAATTCGAAGAGCGCCTCAAGGCCACGCTGGAAGAAATCCAGCGCGCCGGCGGCGAGATCATTCTGTTCATCGACGAACTGCATACCGTTGTCGGCGCCGGCGCCGCCCAAGGCGCTATGGATGCTTCCAACATGCTGAAGCCTGCCTTGGCGCGCGGCGAACTGCACGCCGTGGGCGCCACCACTCTGGACGAGTATCACAAGTTCATCGAGAAGGACGCCGCCCTCGAGCGTCGTTTTGCTCCCGTGTACGTGGAAGAGCCCAGCGTCGAAGACACTATCCAGATGCTGATGGGTTTGCGCGATCGCTATGAGGCGCACCACAATGTACGCTTCTCCGACGAGGCGCTGGTGGAAGCCGTCAAGCTTTCCCACCGCTACGTCACCGACCGCCATCTGCCCGACAAGGCTATCGACCTGATGGACGAGGCCGCCGCGAAACTGCGCGTGGCTTTGTACTCATTACCTGATGACCTGAAAGCCATGAAAACCGAAATCGATCGCCTGCAAGCCGAAGAAGAGCAAGCCGGCGTGGAACGCAACTACGAGCGCGCCGCCGAAAAGAAATCCGCGCGGCTGCGCATGGAAGAAGAATTCAAAGCCAAGCGCGAGAAATGGGAAAGCGAACACCAGCTCGACGAAGTCGTGGACATCAACGACATCGCCGAAGTGGTCGCTCAGTGGACCGGCATCCCGGTAAGCCAAATGATGGAAACCGAATCCGAGAAACTGCTGAAGATGGAGGAGCGCCTGCACGAGCACATCATCGGTCAGGACGAGGCCATCGCTGCCGTCTCCGATGCCATTCGCCGGGCGCGCTCCGGCCTCAAAGATCCCAAACGCCCCATCGGCTCCTTCATTTTCATCGGGCCCTCCGGCGTTGGCAAGACCGAGCTGGCCAAGGCGCTGGCCGAATTCATGTTCGACGATGAAGATGCGCTGGTGCGCATCGATATGAGCGAATACCGCGAGCAGCACACCACGGCGCGTCTGTTCGGAGCTCCGCCCGGATACATCGGCTACGAAGAAGGCGGCCAGCTCACTGAAGCCGTGCGCCGCCGCCCTTACCGCGTGATCCTGTTCGACGAGATCGAAAAGGCCCACCCCGACGTGTGGAACGCGTTGCTGCAGATCCTGGACGACGGCCGCCTGACCGATGGCCAGGGCCGCACCGTGGATTTCCGCAATACCGTGTTGATCATGACCAGCAACCTGGGCACCGAATTCGTGCGCAAGTCCGGTTCACTGGGCTTCCTGCAAGATGCGGGGACGGATGAAGAACGCCAGTCCAGCCAGAAGATCCAAAAGGCGCTGCGCGATACCTTCCGTCCGGAGTTCATCAACCGCATCGACGAGATCATCACCTTCTCGCCGCTGACCACCGAAGACATGATGCTGATCGTCGACCTGCAAATGAAAGAAGTGCAGGACCGACTGGCAGAAAAGGGCGTTAGCGTTGAGCTTTCTCCGAAGGCGCGTGAATGGCTGGCCAAACAGGGCTACGATCCCGCTTTCGGCGCCCGTCCGCTGAATCGTGCTTTGCAGAAATACGTGGAGAGTCCGCTCTCCAAACAACTGCTGGCCGGCGACTTCAAACCCGGCGCCACCGTGGTAGTCGACATCGACGAAAAGGGTGAGAACACCACCTTCAAGGCAGGCAAGCCCAGCGGGGTCAAGAAGAAGCAGGAAGTGGAAGCGTGAAAAGCAGCGATAAGCTATAAGCTGTAAGCTCTAAGCTAAAAACAAAAAGAAACGGCAATCCACAACAAAATGGAATGGGGGAGAAGAAAATGATGGAAACCAAAAAAGCCTCCCGAAAATATCGGGAGGCTTGCATTTGCTGTCATTGTGAGGAGCATGCTCATGTCCATGCGCTGCCCTCAAGGATAAACTCCGCAATGAGCAGCGGACGTGTCAACTTTCAAAAAGAAAAGCGAATCTCAATTGAACAGGTTGATTCGATCAAACCGCAATGGGTGATCGCATTTTTTCTTTTACCGGGGCGTTGCCCCGGACCCCATTGGGGGAACTATTGCATTGTTCCCCCAAACCCCTTCCCGCATAAAGACGGCCTCTATTCAACTTTCTTGATCTATCCTCCGATTCACTCGCCGCGAGCGGCTCGCTTTGATACATGTTCTCACTGGTAAGGGCGAATGGCAATGCGAATCAAAAGTCCGGTTCACTGGGCTTCCTGCAAGATGCGGGGACGGATGAAGAACGCCAGTCCAGCCAGAAGATCCAAAAGGCGCTGCGCGATACCTTCCGTCCGGAGTTCATCAACCGCATCG
>JAMCZK010000025.1:16331-33093 GCA_023485685.1 Chloroflexota bacterium
ATCCTCCGATTCACTCGCCGCGAGCGGCTCGCTTTGATACATGTTCTCACTGGTAAGGGCGAATGGCAATGCGAATCAAAAGCCTCCCGAAAATATCGGGAGGCTTTCTATCAGAAGCTAGTCTTCTAATTGGGGATTATCGGCAGACCGGTGGCGTGCTCCAGGAACTGCAGGAAAATCTGGAGCGCGTTCTCATCTACTGGAGGCTGGAAAGGAGTCAGTGCGGGATCGATCAAAAACATTCCATGGTTGTCGCCTTCGTACACGAAAGGCGTCGGAGGCACAGTTCCGCTGGTGAATGCCCCAAGATCGATGCATATCCTTCCCGCTTCGGCATCCTCTATTGCGCCGAGGCAGCCCACATAGTTCCCATCTTCAAGGAGCGCAGCGGCTGCTTCCGAGAAAGTGAAATCAGCGGTTCCGAAAGGCGCCATGAAGAAGTTGCCCGGCGAAAGCGCCATGGCGCCGACACAGCGTCCGCTGACGCCGTCCTCGGCGACCGCCATGTTGAACAGGTAGCAAGCATCAACGGCGCCATCCGCCCCGATACTGGCACCCATGGTGATGATCTGATCGGGGTTGACGCCCTCGAGAGTGCTGGCGAATTCAAGGGCAGCCAAGGAATCGTCCAGTTCTGTGTGTTCCCCCAATGGACTATCCCCAAAACCGCCGTAATCGAAAACTAGCACGCCAAAGCTGGCTTCCGGAAGGATATCCGGGAACCAGGAGGGATCCAGCCAGGGCCCCTCGACCTGCCCGATGAGCCTGGCGAATCCAACCTTGTGCGAAAGCTCGTCGGCGCGGTTTTGCAGCCAGGGGGTGATGGCCCTCCAATCGGTCTTATCGCCGCCCGCCCAATGCATCAGCACCACGATGGGCGCCGGGTTCACCTTGGCTGTGTAATAGATGCCTGCCAAGGAGCGGCCCTGCACAGTAGGGATGCTAACCTCCTGGGGCGCCGCCGGCAGAGCCGGGAACTGGCTCAACCAGGCAGATGCAATGATCTGCGGGGTTTCGGTTGCTGCTTCAACTTCTGTGGCAGCGGGTTCTTCCGGAGCGACTGTTGACTCCTCCTGGATTTCAGCCACCTCGGTGGGTGCCGCTCCCCCGCAGGCGGAGAGCAGCAAAACCAGAATAGCGGGAACGGGAAACAACGCTTTGCGCTGGAACATAGAATCCTCCTGATTCTAGCGGCCCGTTGAGTTCAGTATATAGGAAATGGTCAAAAAATCGAATACCCCTTGCTGGAATTCATGTACCTGTGAAAAGGTGAAGGCAGGGCTTCGTTGAGAAGTAGCTGAAATCCTGCCTTCACCTTTGAGAACGTCATCGCCTTATTTGCGTTACGCAAAACAACATTAATAAAGAAGGCGCACCTTCGCGCGCCTTTTCCTTGTTAGTATTCCACGCCGTTTCTGACGGCGTTTTTCACCTCGGCGATCGCCTGGGTGACGTGGATTTCGCGCGGGCAGGCTTCGGTGCAGTTGAAGGCTGTGCGGCAGCGGAAGGCGCCTTCGCGTTCGCTGAGGATCTGCAAACGTTCGTTGGCAGCCGTGTCGCGGCTGTCGAAGATGAAACGGTGCGCGTTCACGATGGTGGCCGGCCCCACGTACTCGCCGTCGGCCCAGAACACCGGGCAGGAGGTGGTACAGGCTGCGCACATAATGCATTTCGTGGTGTCATCGAAGCGTTCACGCTGTTCCGGACTCTGCAATCTCTCTTTGCCATCGGCAGGAATCTTGTCGTTGATCAGATAGGGCATCACCGAGCGGTAGCTGGCGAAGAAAGGATTCATATCCACGATCATGTCTTTCAACACTGGCAGACCCAGGATGGGTTCCACTGTGATCCAGCGCCCCAGTTCCTTTACCAGCACTTTGCAAGCAAGACGATTTCGCCCGTTGATGCGCATGGCGTCCGAGCCGCACACGCCGTGGGCGCAGGAACGCCGGAAGGATAAAGTCCCGTCCATATGGGATTTCACAAATTCAAGCAGATCCAACACGCGATCGGTAGGCTCTGCTTCTACGTTATACGTATCGTAAGAAGGCGTAGTGCGGCCGACTTCGGGGTTGTATCGAAAGATCTTTAAATAAACAAGCATCGCACTCCTGGGTTAATGCATTGTTTGCTTAGGTGTGGTTCATATTGAACCATTGCCATCGGCTTGTTTATAAGCATCGCGCTCCTCGATTAATACACACGTACCATGGGTTGGTACTTGGTCACGGCCACCGATTTGTAATCCAGGCGAACATGATCACCTTCCAGCCAGGCCAAGGTATGCTTCATCCAGTTGGCGTCGTCACGTTTGGGGAAATCTTCGCGGGCATGAGCGCCGCGACTTTCCTGACGCGCCAGCGCGCATACCGAGGTGACCAACGCCACATCCAGCAGGCAACCTAGTTCCCAGGCGTTCAGCAGATCGGTGTTGAACTTGCGGCCCTGGTCCTCCACGCTGACCTTCTTGTATCGCTCGCGCAGTTCGCGCATCTTCTGTTCAGCGCTGCGCATACCCGCTTCGCCGCGGAAAACACCGACGTCGTCCATCATCTTGATCTTCATCTCTTCAGAAATGGTGACCACCTTTTCACCCCCAGTACTCTTGAGCAAACGATTTAATTGTTCGCGGGTGAATGCTGTGGGGTCGTCATCCAGTGCTTTGTATTGAGCTCCCTTGGCATACTCCGCCGCCCGCAACCCGGCTTCTTTACCGAACACAAGGATATCGAGCAGTGAATTCGTACCCAGGCGATTGGCGCCGTGCACCGATACACAGGCCACTTCACCGGCCGCATACAAGCCAGGCATCACTGTATTTTTGGAATCGATCACCACTTCGGCATGCATGTTGGTGGGGATGCCGCCCATGGCGTAGTGCGCGGTGGGCTGAACGGGCATCGGTTCTTTAATCGGGTCTACGTTCATATAGGTGCGCGCAAAATCAATAATATCCGGGACTTTAGCCAGTAATTGTTCGCCGGTCACACGATAGGGTTGCCCATCTGGATTCTTGCGCCCATCCAGTTCAGCATACTTGTTCACGGTTTCCGGGCGCATGTCGAGGTGCAAATAACGCTTGCCGTCGATGCCGTTTCCAGCCTTAATTTCCAGATTCATTGCGCGGCTTACAACGTCGCGTGAGGCTAAATCTTTGACGGTGGGCGCGTAACGCTCCATGAAGCGCTCACCTTTGCCATTGAGCAGTACACCACCTTCCCCACGTACGCCTTCGGTGATTAGAATGCCCATACGGCGGATGCCAGTGGGATGGAATTGGAAGAACTCCATGTCTTCGGCCGGAATACCGCGCCGCATCGTGATCGCAACGCCATCGCCTGTGTAGGCATAGGCATTCGAGGTGACTTCCCACACGCGACCATGCCCGCCAGTGGCAAAGACAACAGCCTTGGCATGAAAGACATGTAAGTCGCCTGTTGCCAGCTCAACGGCCACCACGCCATTGGCAACGCCGTCTCGCGTCAACAGATCGAGCACATGGAATTCATCGTAAAAATGCACTTTGTTCTTAATGCACTGCTGGTATAGGGTTTGCAAAATCATGTGTCCGGTGCGATCCGCCGCATAACAGGCCCGCATCACGGGTTGCTTGGTCTCGTTGTTGGTATGCCCACCGAAGCGCCTTTGGGCGATGCGTCCGTCCGGGGTGCGCGAAAATGGCAAACCCATGTGCTCCAGCTCATACACGATAGGCACAGCCTCTGCGCACATGAATTCGATGGCGTCCTGGTCGCCAAGGTAATCGGCGCCCTTCACCGTGTCGAAGGCATGCCAATCGGTCTTGTCCGGCTCCAGGTTGCCGAGCGCAGCCCCCACGCCGCCCTGGGCGGCGCCGGTATGCGAGCGCGTAGGGTACAGCTTGCTGAGCACAGCCGTGTCGGCGCCGCGTGAGGCGTAGAGGGCGGCCATCAGGCCAGCGCCGCCGGCGCCCACAATGATTACTTCATGTTGGTGATGTTGCACCATAAGGGTCGCTGACCTTTCGAGTTAAGCCAATTCGGGACGAGCGCCCGCAATAATGGCGACTGCGCCGATGATGGAAACCACTATCCACAGGATGAAAATAACTATGCTCAGCCAGCGTCGAGCTTTGGGAAAGTGCTCAGTGGTGACCTGTCGCAATCCGTACATGCCATGGGCAAAAGCAAAGGACAATAGCAGAATGTCGTAAACCTGCCAGCCGATGTTGGCCCAGCGCAATGCGACGTAATTGATATCGATGGCATGCACGCCGACGATCACATCCTGGATGGCGACGTGGATCCAGGCCAGCGGAATCAACAGGATGCCGCTGTAGCGCATCCAGCGCCAAGCTATCGTTTCGAAACTGGGTCGTAGTTCCGTGTGGACCGCCATGTCAGCCACCCCATCCCAACATCCCCAGAATATTGATCCCGAAGTTGTTGTCCAGCAAGGAGATCATCATCCAAGCGGCTGCCGGCGCCCAGAGCAGCAAGCTGAGCAAAAGGGTGACCCGGACAGCATTACGGGTAAACCGGATGGTCCATTTCTCAGGCAACCATAAATCGGTAACCGCGATGCGCAGCCCATTGACGCCGTGATAGATCACTGAAAATACCAGGCCGATCTCGCCCAGCATGAACGGAGTGCTGCGATAAATGGCGATCGCGTCTACATAAAGTGATGGAAAAAAATAAACGGTGGCGGTATCGAGAATATGAATGATAAGGAACAACAGCGTTCCCAGCCCGGTGAGCCGGTGTAAAAGGAAAGCGTACTGGCCTTCCCTCCCCTTATATTGCGCGTAGCCCGTTACTGTAGTTTTTAATGCTGAAGTGGGTAGAGCCAATGGGCCTCCTGTTAATTTGAAAAATCTTTGAGAAAGCCAACGGCATTATAGCACTGGCAAAAATGCCGACCGAAATGCCACAAGGGAATAATCTGATGATTTCCATTGAGGAAATTTGCTCTTTTATTCCTCGTTACATGTGGCTGATGATCGCATCCCCAAATTGCGAAGTGCTCAGCTTGGTCGCGCCATCCATCAGGCGATGGAAATCGTAGGTGACGGTCTTGGCAGCGATGGCGCCTTCCATGCCCTTGAGGATGCGGTCGGCAGCCTCGCCCCAGCCCAGATAGCGCAGCATCATCTCGCCCGATAGGATCACCGAGCCCGGATTCACTACATCCTTGTCGGCGTACTTGGGCGCAGTGCCGTGCGTGGCCTCGAAGACGGCGTGCCCGGTCTCGTAGTTGATATTGCCGCCGGGGGCGATGCCGATACCGCCAACCTGCGCCGCCAGCGCATCGGAGAGATAGTCACCGTTGAGGTTCATTGTCGCCAGCACGTCGAATTCGGTAGCCCGCGTGATGGTTTGCTGGAACACGATGTCAGCGATCACATCTTTGATCAGCAGTTTACCGGCTTTCAACGCGGCTTCTTGTTCTCGGTTGGCTGCTTCCTCGCCTTGGTTGGCTTTCGTCTTTTCCCACGTCTGCCACGTATAAACTTGGCCACTGAATTCTTTTTCCACCAGCGCGTAACCCCAATTACGAAAAGCGCCTTCGGTGTATTTCATGATATTGCCTTTGTGCACCAGAGTTACATTCTTGCGTTTATTCTCCAAGGCCCACTTTATCGCCGCGCGCACTAAGCGCTCGGTGCCTTCTCTGGATACGGGTTTCAATCCATAGCCCGAGGTCGCTGGGAATCGAATCTTTGCAAATTCTTTTGGAAAAGCCTGTTTGAACAATTCGTTGAACTTCTTGTTTTCTTCGGTGCCGTTTTCGAACTCGATGCCGGTATAGATATCCTCCGTGTTCTCCCGAAACACGACCATATTTACATCCTGTGGTCGTTTCACAGGCGAGGGAACGCCGGTGAACCAGCGCACGGGGCGCTGGCAAACGTAAAGGTCCAGTTCTTTGCGTAACGCCACATTCAATGAACGCATTCCGCCGCCGATGGGCGTGGTCAGGGGACCCTTGATTCCCACCAGGAATTCCCTGAAGGCTTGCAGTGTTTCCTCGGGCAACCAGCTTTCGAATTGCTTGAAGGCCTTTTCACCGGCGTAAACTTCCATCCACACCAGCTTGCGCTTGCCGCCATAGGCTTTCTCGACGGCGGCATCCAGCACGCGCTGGCTGGCGCGCCAGATGTCGCGCCCCGTGCCGTCGCCCTCGATGAAGGGAATGATCGGTTTGTCAGGTACATTTAATTTTCCGTTTTGGGTCCCAATTTTTCCACCGCCCTGGGGAATCTTTACAATTGTATAGGCCATCGGCTAGCTCCTCGGATGGAGGATTACGACATTCTGTAAGCCCGTCGTGAACCATTTCACGAAGACGCGCTCGTGAGGTACCCTGTTCCCCTCTGCTATAATCAGCACGTTGCCTGCAGTTGGACGTTTCCCCCAAAAGCCTGCTTACAATTTCTGAGCCAATCTACAGTGATCCCAAGGAGGACCACTCTTGTCACGCATCCTTAATTCCGAAGAACCTAGCGACCAGGCGCAGGAAGCCTGGCATCAATTAGGCATCGACGAAGTCGCCGATCGTCTGTCCACTTCGCGCGACCAGGGCCTGAGTGAAGAAGAAGCCAAGCGGCGCTTGGAGCAATACGGGCCTAACCAGCTCGAAGAGGCGCCCCCAACGACTTTCTTGCAAATGTTGTGGGAGCAGTTCAACAACTTTGTCATTTACCTGCTGTTGGGCGCGGCGCTCATTTCCGGAATCCTCAATGAATGGCTGGAGGCATCGGCTATCCTGGCGATTGTTGTACTAAACGCGGGCTTCGGCATCATCCAGGAGCGGCGCGCGGAACAAGCGCTGGCCGCCCTGCGCAAATTGGCCGCGCCCGATGCTCAAGTCATGCGCGGCGGCCAGCGCCGTACAGTTCCATCCAGAGAAGTGGTTCCCGGCGACATCGTCTTCCTCGAAGCGGGCAATTACATTCCTGCAGATTTACGGCTTCTTGAAGCCGTAAATCTACGCATCGAAGAAGCCGCGCTCACTGGCGAATCCGTTCCAGTGGAAAAAACGGCGGCCCGCCTGCTGCAGGAGGACATCCCACTGGGCGATCGTACCAACACGGCTTTCATGGGCACCCTGGTGAACTACGGCCGCGGCCGGGGCATCGTCGTAAACACAGGAATGCGCACCCAGATCGGCCTCATTGCCAAAATGCTCCAGGCGGTAGAAGAACAGCCTACGCCGCTGCAACAGCGGCTGGACCAGTTGGGTCGCACGTTGGGCATCGCGGCATTATTTATTTGCGCGCTGGTCTTTGTTATCGGCTACTGGCGCGGCCGTGAACCATTGGATATGTTCCTGATCGCCGTGGGGCTGGCCATCGCCGCCGTGCCCGAAGGTTTGCCTGCGGTGGTCACTATCAGCCTGGCGCTGGGCATGCGCGAGATGATCGCACGCAACGCGCTGATCCGCAGGCTGTCCTCGGTGGAAACCCTTGGTTCCGCCTCTGTGATCGGTTCCGACAAAACCGGCACGCTGACCCAAAACGAAATGACTGTCACGCGTCTGTGGGCGGATGGACAATTCGTCGAGGTAACCGGCAGCGGCTACATACCTAGCGGCGAATTCCGCGTAGATGGAAAACCCGTCGACATCAGCAATTACCCCGCCATTCGTACCGTTCTATGGGTGGGCACACTGAACAACGACTCCATCCTTGAGCCCACCGGCGCCACGGAAACGCAAAAGACTTTCCGCGTGGTCGGCGACCCCACGGAAGGTTCCCTCCTGGTGGCTGCCGCCAAGGCGGATCCGGATTACACGCTGCTGAGCGAATCCTATCCGCGCGTACAGGAGATTCCCTTCGACTCGGAGCGCAAGCGCATGACCACCCTGCACGAAGTGGCAACTCCTACGGAGGACGACTTGTCTCCCTTCTCCGGTGATGACCTCGAACGCCGCTGGCATGCGTTGGCCGTAAAGGGCGCGCCGGACATCATTCTGGATCTTTGCAGCCATTACCAAAAAATGGACAACAGCCAGGCGCCACTCACCCAAGAAGTGCGCGAGCAGATCCTGAAAGCCAACCACCAAATGGCGAACGATGCGCTGCGCGTCCTTGCCATGGCCTTCCGCCTCTCTGAAGATCTGCCCGACCAGATCACGCCCGAGGATGTGGAGAAGGACCTGGTCTTCGTGGGCTTGCAGGGGATGATAGATCCTCCCCGCCCGGAAATTTCCGACTCATTGAACAAAGCCCGCGGCGCCGGCATCCGCACGGTGATGATCACCGGCGATTACCCGGAAACCGCAGAGGCCATTGCCCGACAGATTGGCCTGATCAAGAATGGAGACGGCAAGGTGCTAACCGGGCACGACCTGAACCAAATGACCGACGAGCAATTGCAGGAAGAGATACGCCACACCAGTGTGTTTGCCCGCGTCTCTCCCGAACATAAGGTGCGCATCGTAAAGGCGTTGCGCGCCAACGGCAACGTAGTAGCCATGACCGGCGACGGGGTCAACGACGCGCCGGCGCTCAAGCAATCCGACATTGGAGTGGCCATGGGCATCACCGGCACCGACGTGGCCAAAGAGACCGCCGACATGGTTCTCACCGACGACAATTACGCCAGCATCGTCTCGGCGGTGGAACAGGGCCGCGTCATCTACAGCAATATACGCAAATTCGTTTTCTACCTGCTGTCCTGCAATATGGCGGAAATTGCCATCATCTTCATTGCTACCGCCCTGGGCTTGCCGTCCCCCTTAAATGTGATACAGCTATTGTGGCTGAATTTGATCACCGACGGCGCCCCGGCGCTGGCGCTGGGCACCGAGAAAGGCGACCCCGACATTATGAAGCAGCCGCCGCGCCCGTCAACGGAGCCCATCATCAACCGCAAGATGCGGGTCGAGATCGGCGTACAAACGGTAGCCATCGCAGGTTCAACGTTGTTGGCTTACTGGCTTGGCCTGGTGATCCACCCAGAGCCAGGCGCGGCTTTCAACACCACAGCCGCAACGATGGCTTTTGTTACCCTTTCGTTCTCAGAACTTTTCCGCGCTTTTACTGCCCGCTCTGAACGGTATCCGCTCTTGCGCATTGGCGTCTTCACCAATCGCAATATGACCTATGCCGTAATGGTTTCGGCTGTACTGGTTCTGACTGTGATCTATATTCCGTTCTTAAATGAGATCTTCGACACCATCCCCCTGCAATGGAAGCATTGGCAATATGTGCTGCCGCTGTTGTTTGTTCCCTCCATTACGGCAGAAGTGACTAAGGCGATTGTTATGCGTAAAGGAAGCAGAACCCAAGCGCAGACGGCATAAAAAAAACGGCGGCGTTTTCAACGCCGCCGTTTTACATGTCGTCATCACCGAAACGAAAATCATCACCAGCCGTATCGTTTCCCCCCATGCCCATATCGGGCAACTCGCGCTCGATATCCTCTGGGCTCTGGCCTTTTTCCAGCCGATTAACCACTTCGTGGAACTCAGGGCCCGGGTCTTCCCCCATGTCGGCGCTCATCTCGCGCATCATGCGCGCCATGGCGCGCGGGTCTTCGGCTAGGTCGCCGGGGTCATCCAGGTTTGCCAGGTGGCTGCCTTCGCCGCGCAGCATGCGCGGGCGCCCAATGCGCCGCCGCACTTGTCCGCTGCCGCATTTCGGGCAGTTGATACGCGTGGCGCCGTAATCCTCGTAAGAAATATGGCGGGAAAATTTCACGCCGCAGGCTTCACAGACGAAAGAGTAAACTGGCATCCGGCCTCTGCGCGATTATACCGACATGTATAATAACGAAAATAGAAAGCGGTTGGCAAGGGAGATTGCCTCGTCGGGCAGCGCCCTCCTCGCAATGACAAAATGAGCAAATGAAAAAAGAAACCTCCGAGTTCGGACCCGCTGAACAACCACTGCTCGTTGTGATTTCCGGTCCTTCGGGAGTGGGCAAAGATTCCGTGCTGCAGCGCATGAAGGAGCGTGGTCTACCCTTCCACTTCGTGGTGACCGCCACCACCCGGCCGCAGCGCCCCGAAGAGAAGGAGGGTGTGGATTACATCTTCGTCGGGCGCGAAGAGTTCGCTGAGATGATCGATAAAGGCGAATTGATGGAGTGGGCGATGGTGTATGGGGAATACAAAGGCATCCCCAAGGCGCAGGTGCATAAGGCGCTGGCCAGCGGCAAGGATGTGCTGATGCGCGTGGACGTGCAGGGTGCAGCCTCGGTGCGCAAGATCTCGCCGCAAGCCATTTTGATCTTTCTCACCACCGCCAGCGAAGAAGAACTGGTGGAACGGCTGGCGAAACGTAAGACCGATCCGGTGGAAGAACTGAAGCTGCGCATTGCCACCGCCCGGCAAGAATTCAAGCGCATCAACGAATTCGACTACATCGTAGTCAACCGCGACAACGAGCTGGATGAAACTGTTGACACTGTGATGGCCATTATCCAAGCTGAGCACCACCGCGTGCAGCAACATGTGGTGACATTGTGAGCGAGCCAGGGGACCCGACGACCGCGCCCGATCCCAATCAGGAGCCACAACCGTTAGCGCAAATTCAACCCCAGCGAATGGCTGTGCGCCTGCCCCAGCGACAGCCCTTCGTGGTTTATTTGCTGCTTGGGCTAACCATATTTGTCTTTTTGCTGCAGATGCTTACCGAATCAGGGCGTTTTGGACGTTGCCCATTTTTCAACGAAACTGATTTGCCTGCATGCTATGGTCTCAAGGTCAACGAGCTGATCTTGGACGGGCAATGGTGGCGGTTGATCACGCCGGTTTTTCTTCACGCATCCTTATTACACATCGGCTTCAATATGTACGCGCTCTATGTGCTTGGCCCCGAGTTGGAGCGCCACTTCGGACACCTGCCCTTCCTGGCGCTTTATTTACTGAGCGGCTTTGCCGGCGTGGTGCTGTCCTTCCTGTTGACGCAGAGCCCATCGCTGGGCGCCTCCACCGCGATATTCGGCCTGTTGGCTGCGCAGGGCGTCTTCGTCTACCTCAACCAGAAGCTGTTCGGGCGCCGCGCCCAGGCCATATTGCGCAGCATTATCAACATCGCCATCATCAATCTATTGATCGGCCTCACCCCTGGCATCGACAACTGGGGACACGTCGGAGGGCTGTTTGGCGGCGGACTGTTCGCATTACTGGCCGTGCCGGTTTACCGCATCGAGGGCGACGAGCTGGAATTCCACCTGGTCAATCGCAGGCCACAAAATCGAATTTGGATCGCGAGTTTGGTAGTGGCTATTATTTTTGGGGGAATGGCGATCACGAAGTTCGTTTTGTAACGCAAACAAAAGATGATGGGCGGGGCTGAGACCCGCCTCTACATTTGCAAAGAAGGTTTTTGATCAGCGTTTATCTGCGTTCATCTGCGTAAAGCAAAACTACTTCACGTATTTGGGCTCACGTTTTTCCAAAAACGCTAACAAACCTTCTTTGTGATCCGAACCGCTGGCAGCCACATCCTGGTTGTGCGCTTCGTAATCCAGCACTTCTTCTAAATTGGGAAGATTCGCTTTATTGAAATCACGTTTTGAGATTCCCATTGCATAAACGGGGCCTTTAGCCAATTTGCCAGCCCAGTCCCAAGCAGTCTTCTCGAGGTCCTCGGCGGGGACAACAGCATTCAGCAAGCCCCAATTCAGAGCCTGTTCGGCGTTGATGGGCTCATTGAAGAAAGTGGCGTGCGCCGCGCGTCCCAAGCCAATAATCTTGGGCAGCATCAACGAAACAGCGGAATCCGGCGCCAGGCCGATGCCGCCAAAGCCCACGACGAAGCGCGCATCAGGCGAGCCAATGCGCAGGTCGCAGGCCAGCACGATGCCTAAAGCAGCGCCCGCCGTGGCGCCCTGGATGGCAGCCAGGATGGGCTTCTCCAGTTGGCGCATCTGCAGGATCAATGGGTTGTAGTTCTTCATTAGATGTGCGCGGAAGGAAATATTTCCACTACCGAATTCGGTGACATCCTGGCCGGCGCTGAATAGCTTGCCGTTGGCTTTCAGCAGCACGCAGCGCACCGCGTCGTCGCGCTTCGCGTCTTTAAAGAATCCCTGGAGCTGCGCCACCATGGGTGAATCGAAGGCGTTGGCCTTGGGGCGATTTAGGGTCAGCGCCAGTACGCCGTCTTTTTGGTCATGGAGGATCAGATCGTCGGGCATGGTTTCTCCTTAATTTCAAGTATCTGAATAAGATATTCTACTTGTTGACGATTTTCTCATCAATGACCATTGATTTCCGCAGAGATTTGATTTGCAGAAAGCATTTATATGGAAGAGGGCGTAATAGGGTTCCCTCGCTGGTCTTGGGTTTCCTTGGGTAGCTATAGGCGGACCCGCTCGGGATGACAAAAGAGGCAAAAAATGCGGGCGGCTTTTAGCCGCCCGCATTTTTCACACAGGAAATATTGGTTACGCAAAAGGTGTCGCTTCGTCGCTATCGCCGTCTTCGGCTTCGTCATCCTCGTAGCCGATAGCGAGCTCGATCTCTTCGTCGGGCAGGCGCACCCACAGCATCAGCATTTCGCCTTCGTCGGCCTCGGCGTTGCGTGCAGCCACGATGGGCGCTTCTTTGGCAGAGCCTTCTTCGTCGCGATATTCGAGATAGATGGCCTCTTGCTTCTTCCAGGCTCGATGGCAACGCTCCACCAGTTCGCCCCCATTGAAAGTGCGCAAGTGAGTGAGCGCAACTCCGTACAAAGCCGGTCCTTCCATTACCCCGGTCGACCAGCCTTCGTCCACAATTTCAAAGGTGGGAGAAGGACCTTCAATGATCGTAATTTTTTCTTGCATGGCCTAGCCTTACAACGGCGAATATTACCATATGCGCGACAGGTACGCCGTTGATCCAGGGCAGTTAAGAAGCCCTGAAGTCTTGATGTCGTTAACCGACTTCATGACGTCCAGACTTCAAGACCTCCGAACATCGCAAGATATAATGCCGCGCTATGTACAAATTAGTCATCGTCATCGAGCCGCAGGACCACAGCGTCGAATTCGACCGGCGCTGGCCGGAATTCCTTGCCGCCGCCGAACGCCTACCCGGGCTGCGCCGCGAGGTCACCAGCCACGTGGACCGCGTGCTCAGCGGCTCCATGTCGGCGCATATGATCCACGAATTGCATTTCGATTCGTTGAAGGCGGCAGGCGCCGCCATGGCTTCGCCCGAAGGCCAGGTTGCGGGCGCACTGCTGCAGGAGATCTCTGGCGGTAAGGTGACCTTGATGTTGGGGGATCATGCGCAGGATGATCTGGCGCATATTCGCAAGCACGCAGAAAATAGTACATAAGTAAATAAGTAGATAAGTAGATAAGCACATAAGACGTTGGCAAAATCATCTAAGACCTCATCGTTAAAGAAGAAACCAAATTCCGTCTTTGCGAGGGGCAAGGCCCCGAAGCAATCCCCAAGCCTATTTGCATTTCCATCTAGGGGATTGCTTCGCCCATTTCATGGGCTCGCAAAGACGGTCAAACGTAAACCTATGCTGTGGATCGTATCCCTCATCCTGCTTGCCGCCGCAGCAATTTCCATTTACGGATATTTCAATTACATCCATCCCTCGGGGCGCTGGGCGCGGTATGCGGAGCTGCATACCCATCCCGAGGTGTTCGCGCAATACGCGCTGCAAGCCGGGCAGCGCTGCGGCGACGCGCCGTTTGCCTTTCCCACGCGCGGCGTGCCGATCGGCTTATGGGACCAGTCCTATCGTTTCGGACACCGCCACGCGGGCATCGATATTTTCTCGGGGACGGAGCCCGGCGTAACGCCGGTATATGCGGCGTACCCCGGTTACCTGACGCGGTTGCCCGATTGGAAAGCAACAGTCATCATCCGTATCCCCAACGATCCACTGAACCCCGGACGGCAGATCTGGACTTATTACACGCATCTCGCCAACCAGGCAGGCGAGAGTTTTATTTCGCAAGAGTTTCCCGCCGGGACCAATGAGGTATTTGTCGAGGCGGGCGCCTTCCTGGGGTTCATGGGTGATTTCTCCGGCGACCCCGGCAACCCTACCGGGTTGCATTTGCATTTCTCGGTGGTGAAGGATGACGGCGCCGGAAAATTCCTCAACGAACTGGACATCCGCAACACTTACGATCCCAGCCCGTATTTCGGTTTGGCGCTCAATCAGCATGAAAACCCGAACGATTTTCCAACGTGCAGCGGTGAGTTCAGCATAGAGCCATGGACTTTGGTGGAACCCGGTGGGCAATGAATAGCGGTCAGCTTTCAGCGTTCAGCAATCAGCTTACGGTCATAAGCCATAAGCAACCCCGTCATTGCGAGGAGGGCGTTTTGCGCCGAAACTCCCTCACCCCCGGCCCCTCTCCCGCAGAGCTGGAGAGGGGTGCCTCGACATAGCCGTAGGGGCGTTGCATGCAACGCGTATCCGGTCATTGCGAGGAGTAGCCACGAAGTGGTTGCGACGTGACAATCTGCTAGTTGGTGAGAAAATAGTCTTGCAAATAAACTCCCATGCTTATTCCGAGGTCTCGTACAAGTCATATGACAATGGTGGCAGATTGCCACGCATCGCTAACTCCTCACTTCGTTCGGAGCTTAGCTCGCTCGCAATGACGGATAAGGTGGCGCTGATAGTGGGCGCCGGCTCCGCATTGGCGTCGCGAAGAATCCATCCGTGACTTCGACGTAAAATAAGCATCAGATACAAAACTGTCATTCGGATGGATTCTTCTGTTCGCTCGGTCGCCTAACGGCTCCCTTGCTCCCTCAGAATGGCAAAGTTGGTAACTTTCGATGTTGACCTCTAATCCCCGTGTCGCCCTTCTCATCGGCGCCGGCTCCACCATAGGCGCCGAGATCGCCCGCGGGTTGGCCGCCAGCGGCATCCACCTCGCACTTAACGACCTGCTGCCCACGCGCATCGAACCTCTTGCCGCGGAGATATCTGCTAGCGGCGGCCAGGCGGCCGCTTTCCCCGCCGACGTGTCGCGCAAGCTCTCGCTGCAGACCATGCTGCAAGAGGTGCTGGAGAAATTCGAGCGCATCGATGTTTTGATCTTGATTGCCAATGTGCAGCCCCCCGATGCACTTCTCGACATGGACGAATGGGACTGGCACCGCACCATTGATCTGAATCTGACGGCGGCGTTCCTATGTATGCAATCGGTGGGGCGCGTGATGCGCGAACTGGGCGGGGGAGTCATGGTGAACGTTCTGAATTCCCCCTCACCCCCAACCTCCCTCGTCGCCGCGAGCGGCTCGCTCGGGACAGGCTCTCTCCCGCAAAGCAGGAGAGGGGAGAAGTATTCTGCGTCCGCGGCGTACGAGGTGGCCGCGGCGGGAATCGAAGCGCTGAGTCGGGCTGCCGAATCCGAGTTCGCGGCGCACGGGATTCGAGTGCATACGGCGAAAAGTGCGGAAGAAGTCATCAAATCCATCCGTTAATCGGTTAATCCGTTAATCAAAAAACTAGTTGATTAACGGATTAACCGATTAACAGATTTATTTACTAGCTTTACAATATCCATCTCTGCTTTCCTTTCTCAAGGAGTCTCCCATGTCCCTTATCCTCACTGAAATCAAAGATCGCGTCGCCCTGCTGCGCCTCAACCGCCCCGAGGCGATGAACGCTCTCAACAGCGCGTTGATGATCGAACTGATGGACACGCTGGAGCGCCTGGACGCGGATGACGCCGTCGGCGCGTTTGTGGTCACCGGGGAGGCGCGCGCCTTTGCAGCGGGCGCCGACATCAAGGAGATGATGGACTATTCTTCCACCGAGATCCTGCTCAAAGGACACATCTCGCCCTTCGACCGCATCAAGCTCATCGGCAAGCCAGTGATCGCCGCGGTTTCCGGCTGGTGCCTGGGCGGCGGCAACGAGCTGGCCATGTCTTGCGACATGATCGTGGCATCGGAGAGCGCCCGCTTTGGGCAGCCCGAGATCACCCTGGGCGTGATCCCGGGTGCGGGCGGTACGCAAAGGCTGACTCGATCCCTGGGTAAGGCGCTGGCGATGGAGATGGTGCTGAACAACCGCACGCTGAGCGCCGAAGAAGCGCTGCGCTTTGGGCTGGTGAACCGTGTTGTACCCGTGGAACGCTTTCTGGATGAAGCACTGGCGTTGGCCGCCGAGATCGCTACCCGCGCCCCGCTGGCTGTGCGCATCGGCAAGGAGATGGTAAACCGGGCGCTGGAAACTCACCTTAGCGACGGCATCGCCGAGGAACGCCAGGCTTTCTACTTTTTGTTCTCCTCGGAGGACCAGAAGGAGGGGATGCGGGCGTTCAACGAAAAGCGCAAGCCGCAGTGGAAAGGGAAATAACCTTTCCATTATTTGTCACTCCGAGCGAGCACGCTTTGCGTCGCCTTCAGCGACGCAGTGCGACGAGGAGTTCCTAAAGTAATTGCCTGCAAATCTAGATCGCAGGAAGCAGATCGTCTCCTTCCTCAAAGTCCCAATCTAGGCTCAAATCCATCCACTTCGGATTGATGCTTTTGATCAAGTTCCGTTTTTTCTCTTCCTATAAGCCTTGATTTGTTTCTCCCGAAAGATCGCGTCTTCAATGTATTGGAACTCTTCGTAGTACACCAGTTTGTGGGTCCTATGTTTTCTCGTGAACCCTGGTAATGCGCCAGTCTTGTGTTCGTTGACACGCCTAAATAGATCATTGGTCACGCCTACATAGGTGATGCCGGCATTATGGTCTTCCCCCGAATTAGTGGACACAGGAAATGTCCTGATACGTACACTAAAGCAGGAGAAGGTTGATGAATGAGAAACAGTATCGAACGTATCCGGAGGCGTTCAAGTTGGAGGCTT
>JAMCZK010000040.1 GCA_023485685.1 Chloroflexota bacterium
TGTGGCGACGTGCTCGGCGACAAGTTCGGGGCAGGAGAATTGATCCTGCCCTTTGTGCTGCAATCGGCCGAAGTAATGAAGAAGACCGTCGGCCATCTGGAGAATTATCTCGAGAAGGTCGAGGGCGTGAGCAAAGGCAAGGTGGTGCTCGCCACCGTGTACGGCGACGTGCATGACATCGGGAAAAATCTGGTGAAGACCATATTGGTGAACAACGGCTACGAAGTCTTCGACCTCGGCAAGCAGGTACCCGCGGAAACCATTATCACCAAAGCGCAAGAAGTGAACGCCACCGCCATCGGATTGAGCGCCTTGTTGGTGAGCACCAGCAAGCAGATGCCACTGATCGTGAACGAATTGCACCGGCGCGGGCTGAACTATCCCGTGCTGATCGGGGGAGCGGCAATCAATCGGCGCTTCGGCTGGCGCATTTTGTATACGGAGGATGGACCGCCATATGCACCGGGTGTCTTTTATTGCCAGGACGCGTTCGAAGGTCTCGAGACGATGGACAAATTGGTCGATGGGCCGAAACACAAAGCGCTGGTCGAAGACATCTTCACCAAGGCGGCGAAAGAGATAGGCCGCGAGGTGAAGCCGCGGCGCACCGCGGCAGTGACCGGGCGCTCGGCTGTGGGTACCGCACCGGATATCCCGACGCCCGACAAATGGGGAACACGCGTGGTGAAGGATATGCCGCTCGAACTGGTCTTCGAGTATTTGTACAAAAACGAACTCTTCCGCCTGTCCTGGGGCGCCAAAAACAAACAGGGCAAAGAATGGGAGCAGATCAAGAAAGATTTCGAAGCGCGGCTGGCGCGCATGAAGAAAGAAGCGCAGGCCAGCGGCTGGCTGAAGCCGCAGGGCGTGTACGGCTATTGGCCGGCACAAGCCGAAGGCGACAGCCTAGTCGTGTACGATCCCAACACCGTCGGAAACGGCAAGCCGAAGAAGATCACCCAATTCGATTTCCCGCGGCAGCCTAGCGGCGAACTTCTATGCTTGGCAGATTACTTTGCCCCCGTAGAGAGCGGGATCATGGACCTGGTCGCCTTGCAGGTGGTAACCGTCGGGCAGGAAGCTACCCGGCGCTTCGAAGAATTGCAGGGAAAGAGCGACTACACCGAAGCCTATTTCATGCACGGGCTGGCGGTGCAAACCGCGGAAGCCACCGCGGAATATTTGCACCGCCATATCAAGCGCGAGTTGGGATTGGCGATCAACCGCGGCAAGCGCTACTCCTGGGGCTACCCGGCCATCCCCGAATTGGAAGACCACACCAAAGTGTTCGAATTGCTGCCGGCGGAGAAAGAGCTCGGCATGCAGCTCACCGCGGCCTACCAGTTGATCCCGGAGCAATCCACAGCGGCGATCATCGTGCACCACCCCGAGGCCAAGTATTACAGCGTAGGCGAGAGCCGCGTCGAGCAGTTGATGAGGGCGTGAAGCAGATGACAGTAGGCAGCAAACAGTTGGCAGTCCAAAAAAGGTCAAAGGAGCCCGCCCAACCGCAGCGACGTAAGACGCTACGGTTATCAGAATACGATTACTCAAGCCCAGGCGCGTATTTTGTAACGATCTGCGTAAACGGGAAAAGACATATTCTCGGAACGATAGTTGGGGAAGAAATTCACCTAAGCAAGGTCGGCGAAATTGTCCAAGAGGTCTGGCACAACTTGTCGAGACATTATGAGAATATCGAACTCGATGAATTTATCGTGATGCCAAACCATGTCCATGGAATCATATGGATTCTTAGCAATTTACCATCGACAAAATCCGTAGGGGCGGGTCTAAGACCCGCCCAATCATCAAGGGAGGGTCTTAGACCCTCCCCTACGAAAATTACCCAACTTAATTTGCCAGAAATCATTAGGGCGTTTAAGTCCTTCTCAGCCCGTGAAATAAATAAAACCATCAATAGCCCGGATAAATTTTCATGGCAGAGGAGTTATCACGATCATGTCATCCGCAACGATGATGATCTAAACCAGCATCGCGCGTATATCCAAAACAATCCGCTCAAATGGGCGAAGGACGAGTATTACCTATGAGCGGCGAAGATTGCTTCGTTTGTCGCAAACATCGCGGCGAGGTCCAGATACCTGGCGGCGTTATCTATCAGGACGAGCTGCTTTACGCCAGCCACGCGCAAATACCGGAAGGAAAGAACAAGGCTTTCCTCGGAACTTTGTTCATCGAACCGAAACGGCATGCGGATGCGATGGAGGATCTGACCGAGGAAGAAGCTGCGGCAGTCGGACGCTTGGCGCGCAAACTGAGCCGGGCGCTGAAAGCGGCGACGAAAGCGGACGGAATTTATTTGTTTCATTTCGGGCACCACGTGCACCATTTCCATTTGTGGTTGGTGCCGCGCTACCCGGGCACACCGAGAAAATATTGGGGAACCAAAGTAGATGAGTGGCCCGAAGCGCCATTCGCCGATGCCCAAGAAATCAGCCAATTTTGCGATCAAGTTCGCCTGGAGTTAACGAAAGTTGATGACTGAGAAAAATGATTTTCTGTCGCAGCTAAAAACGAAGACGCCCATTCTTGCCGATGGCGCCATGGGCACTATGCTGCACGAAGGTGGTGTTGACTTTGCGCGCTGTTTCGATGAACTCAACTTAATCCAGCCAGAACTTGTGCAGGAAATTCACTCGGCGTACCTAGATGCCGGCGCTCAACTGGTGATGACCAACACCTTTGGCGCCAATCGTTTCCGGTTGGCGGAGCACGGTTTGCAAGACCAGGTCGAGGAGATCAACAAGGCTGGCGTGGAAATCGCGCGCAAGGCAGCGTTGGAATCCGGAAGGCGCGTGTTTGTAGCCGCCGACGTTGGCCCGCTAGGCGTGCGCCTGGCGCCGTTCGGGCGCGTGCAGCCCGAGCAGGCGCGCGCCGCCTACGAAGAGCAGATCCGCAGACTGGCGGCGGGCAAACCGGACCTGATCATCATCGAAACAATGACGGACTTGTACGAAGTCCGGGAAGCGATCCAGGCGGCAAAAGCGGTAAGCGACCTGCCGATCGTGGCCTCGATGACTTTCACCCGTGACGATCGCACCTTGTTGGGCGATACCCCTATCAAAGTGGCGAAGAAGATCCATCAAGCCGGAGCGGATGTGATCGGCATCAACTGCTCCAGCGGGCCGGCACAGTTGCTGCGCATCCTCAAACAAATGCGGGAAGTGGTGCCCGATGCCTTGTTCTCGGTGATGCCGAACGCAGGCTGGCCGGAACAAGCCGGCGGGCGCATCATGTATCCGGCCGGGCCGGATTATTTCGGGCAGTACGCCAATGCGTTCCGACAGGCAGGCGCGGCCATCATCGGCGGCTGCTGCGGCACTACGCCCGAGCACATTCGCTCCATGAGAATTGCACTGGATCATCCAACGCAGGCTACCAATGGACAGAACGGGCAGATCCGTGTCATCGAACGCACTGAAGAAGTGGTCGGCGCGGACAAAGGCTCTCAGCTGGCAGAGAAATTCAAAGCGGGCAAATTCGTAATTTCCGTGGAAATGGATCCGCCGCGCGGTCTCTCGACACACAAGCTGTTGGCAGGGGCAGACTTATTGCAGGAAGCCGGCGCTGACGTAATCAACGTGGCCGACAGCCCGATGGCGCGCATGCGCATGAGCCCCTGGGCGGTATGCGATCTCATCCAACGCGAGGTGGGCGTGGACACCACATTGCACTTTCCCACCCGCGGGCGCAACCTGCTGAGGGTGCAAGGCGACTTGCTGGCGGCACACGCACTCGGCGTGCGCAACATATTCGTGGTGATGGGAGACCCGACCGCCATCGGCGACTACCCCGAAGCCATGGACAACTACGACCTGGCGCCGACTGGCTTGATCAAATTAATTAAACAAGGTTTCAATGCAGGGATAGACCACTCGGGTTCCGAGATCGGACAGCCAACATCTTTCCATGTCGGCGCGGCGTTAAATTTCGATCCTGTGGATGAAGCCCGCGAGATCCAATTACTCAGGCGCAAATTGGATAGCGGAACCGATTTCTTCCTCACCCAACCGGTTTACGATCCCGCCACAGCCAAGCGTTTCCTGGAGCATTATTCCGACAGCAACGGTGACCTCGGCAAACCTGTACTGGTCGGCATTTTGCCTATCTACGGTTCGCGGCATGCCAGCTTCCTGCACAACGAAGTGCCCGGCATCGCCATCCCCGAGGCACTGAGGAAACGCATCGAAGACGCTGGCGACTCTGGCCCGCAAGAGGGCGTGAAGATTGCAGTGGAGATTATTGAGCAGGTTCGCCCGTGGGCACAGGGCGTTTACTTAATGCCCCAATTCAGCCGTTATGATCTTTCTGCTGAGATTATCGAAGCGCTGAAGTAAAAATCAACCAAAGCAAAACAGCATGCATTATCGACGCTTGTCTACTCGCATGCTAAGCCAATAATCCTTTAATTCCAGTGGTCGCCAATTTTCTATATCTGGAATCCAATCGTTAACTTCTTCATTTGTATTTGGTTTCGGCTCCCTAAAAAACTTGAGGTTTTAGTCGAAGGTTTTAGTCTTAAGGCTTGATATTATTTTGACAACGCTTGAAGCATTGCATAGTATGCAGCTTTTGGTTTTAAATTATCGTCAAAAATAGTTGGATTAGGCTAGTGTAAACTATTTTCTGTAAATATTAAAAAGAGTAGGTCAGGTATCCTTCAAGGCTTTCTCGGCCGCCTGTTGGGCTGAAAAGCAAGCGCTGTAGTAAATACCTTCCTTTAGGCTGGCCTGCGTCCAGTCCAGATCATCTTCCGCCCTGGCAAGCCACCGCTTGACGGCCTGCTCATTCTCCATAGACAACTTTGCCCCGTCTCACAATGTCACGTATGAACGGATTATGGACTTGTGATTCCTCGATTTCCTTATTTGTGAAGATAAACAAGTCTAGCGGAACTGTGCTTCGAATGAGCCGCCGCGCTTCAATGAGGCGCTCATGGAAAGGTTTATCCGTTTCGGTGATAATGGCGATATCAATGTCACTTTCCAGCCCCGCCTCTCCGCCTGCCTGCGAGCCAAACAAAATGATTTTTTCCGGCTCCAAGGTCTTTAACTGCTCAATGATTTCTAAAATATCCATAGATGAAGAGATTATACATGTCCTCTTGAACGATAGTTTCGATTTCTGAACCTATCCTTTGTTTCATTGCCACCTTTTTTCACTTCTCACTATTCACTGCTCACCTTTTTGCCTTTCTTCTTCCCCTTGGGCTTCTCCGCCTGCAAGATAGCCAACCGACGAGCCAGTTCAGTCAAGCGCACATCCATTTCACGTTGGCGCGTGTAGAGACTCAGCCAAAGGAATGCCAGGCCGGTGATACCGAGGTAAACGACTAAGTCGGCGCCGCGGCCCACGCCAAGGAAATGGGCGACGGCGTTCGCCCAATCCGGTCGGGCTACCATCACCACCGCCAACACCGCCAGAAGGAAAAAAAGCACGCGATCCAGCAGCCGGGAGCGCAGGCGATTGAAGTAGACCAGCAGCACAACAACTGCTGCAAGGATTAGCAGGATTTGAATTGGGGTCATCGCAATACCCGCCTGATCAAGAGATCCACAAACACGTCGAAAGCATGCCAAAAACGCTGTCCTTTGAGCAATGAATAATCCGTGTAACGAATGCGCGTGGGACATTCAATGTGGCGCAGACCCAATGCACGAATCTGTTGAAGGATCTCGGTAGCATGCGCAAAGCCATTTTCGCGCAACACAATGCGTTGCGCCGCCCGCCGGGTCAGCGCCCGGGCGCCATTGTGCGCATCGGTGAGCCACAAGCCGGTAAGCAGCCAATTGACCGCGACTGCACCCTTGAGCAGCAGGCGCCGGGTTGGCGGCACCGTCTCCCAATCTGCGCGGCGCAGGAAGCGGGAACCGAGCGCTACGTCGGCGCGACCGGAAATCACAGGCGCCAGCAGGCCCGGGATATCCTCGATGCTATGCTGCCCGTCAGCATCGAAGTGCACGATGTATTTCGCGCCTTGGGCTAGAGCATAACTTACGGCGGATTGCAAGGCGGCGCCCTGCCCCAGATTGAAGGAATGCCGAAGCCGATGAACGTTCAAGTCTTTCAAATATTTCCAGGTCTGGTCCTTCGAGCCGTCGTCTACTACCACAATCGAATATCCCAGTTCGATGAGTGGGCGTAGCGTCGCGCGAATGACCGGGCCTTCATTGAACGCCGGGACAACCACAAAGATTTCTGAATTTCGAACGGCAGCGGGCATGATTCCCATCAACGTGGGGGGATGCGGATGAGCACGTAATTTGCCTCGGTAAAAATCACTTGATAGGTCCCCGAGTCTACCTTTAACCAGATTTCGTCTATGATTCTTTGATCGGGTGTCACCGCAGGGACCAGCAACAAGGTGACAGAAGGGTTATTGAGTAGAGTCTTCTGATAGGTGGCGTAGTCCTGAAATCGCTCGTTGATCCACAAGCCCTCAAGGTCAGGCAGCCACCCGATCGGGTAGCTGGTAATTACGGGTTCCGGCCCTTCCGCGCGGCTGAAATATTTGTAGAGCTTGTCATTCAACGTTGGTTCGAATATCTGGCGCTGCTGGCTGATCTGGCGCTGGATGATGCGCTCATCATTCAACGCCAGGGTTCCGGCGCCCAGTGCCACCAAGCCGATCAGTAAGACAGCAAATGCCGGGTAAAGGAGCCTTGGGCGATTGACCCAAAAACCTCGGAGGCGCAGTAACCATTCTTCTGCGGATACGCCAACGGTCATGGAAAGCAAGGGGAGCGCAACAGCCAAGTTGCGCCCCTCATAGCTGAGGAAGAAAGCCCAAAGGATGGAAAAGGGAAGTATCACCAAAAGGAAAAGTTGGCGGAATCTATTATCCAAAACCAGGAGGGAGAGAAGGGCGAACACATAAAAATACACATAGCTGCCCAAACCATCGACCGCAGCCATAAAGCGTTCAGGCAATGTTTGCCCTTTGTAAATATCGGTAATGACGTATTGAATATTCGATGTGTTAGCTCCGAGGATGATGCGATACTCCATGTAGGCGTACCAGGGAACAACCAAAACCAGCACAAGCAAAAAGTGTTTGCCCAGCAAAAAGAAAGCTTCGCGGCCTTTGAAAATTTTGTTTCCGCGCAACACCCAGAAATACGCCAGGACCGGATAAAAAGCCATGATGTAAAGACCGGGTTGTTTCGTAACGGCCGCGGCGGCCGTTGACAGAGAACCCAACAGCAGCGCGGATCTTATTCCCTGCTTGTTGGTCTGTTGGCGGGTCGACAGCAATGTATAAACCGCCATCAAACTGAAACACGCCACGGGAATATCCACATAGCCCTCAGGGAGATATTTCCCAAGGAACAAATTAATGCTGTAAAGAGCCAATCCAGCGCCGAGCATATAACCAAAGGACTTGAATTTCTTACCAAGATCGAAAAGCATCAAACCGATGATCAAGGCGAATAACGGCATGATGCTCTTGCCGAAGAATTTCACCGCAGTTGTGCCAATGAACTT
Source organism: Chloroflexota bacterium (assembly GCA_023485685.1). Taxonomy (GTDB): domain Bacteria; phylum Chloroflexota; class Anaerolineae; order Anaerolineales; family UBA11579; genus JAMCZK01. The sequence goes on from JAMCZK010000040.1 coordinate 7,510, forward strand.
ATATGCGAGGGAGTAGGAGACAGGAATCAATTGTGGGTATTCCCAGGTGTCGTCCGGGAAATGATTCCCTGCCCATTTGACTGCCCAACGGTCCCAGGAAGCCCAGGCGTCCCAAGTCTGGAAAACAGTATTGAAGTTGGATACCCATATCCAGAACACCCAGATCAGCCCGAGGATGGCCAGGGTGCCGAAAACAAAATAGAGGCTGGCTGACCAGAAATCCCTTTTCACCCAATCCGCAAAGGATTTCAGGTTCCCGGGAATCGAACTTTTTATCCGCGTTCCGCTGCCATCCAGGATCTTCACCAGGGATTTGCGGTAAATCCAAAGCAAGGCTGCCACCTGCAGTATGAAGAGAGGCAAGACCACCGCGCGCAGATACAAGCCTATGCTAACGAGAACAAAGACAACCGCATAATTTGCCAGCAGGCTAAGCATGAAGACGTAAACAAAATTCTGAATAAAGCCGCGCCTGCCGGGGAAAAGGCGAATGAGCAACAAACCGGGAAACAATAGCAACTGAAAGACGGAAAGGACGCCTAAGAAAAGCATGCCGATTTTGTTATCTACCTGGCGGAGATTCCCTTAATTCGAAGTGGCGTGATTATATCTCGCCGCTAGCCGCCCAATTTTGGCTTCCTAGCTGCGTAACTGTGCCCCCAGTTCCTGTTCCAGCCGTTTCACAATGCGCTCTCGCAGCTTGGCTACTTCCTCATCGGTCAGCGTGCGCTCAGGATGCTGGTAGGTGAGCTGGTAGGCCAGGCTCTTTTTGCCAACCCCAATCTGTTCGCCGCGATACACGTCGAACAGCGACAACCCGGTGAGTAGTTTTCCGCCGGTTTGTCGGATTAACATTTCGACCTGGCCGGCCGGCGTCCCTTCGTTGACAACGACAGCCAGGTCTTCAAGCACAGGCGGGTAGGCCGGCACAGGCTCGGAGTCGAAGCGTTCCGGGACGAATTCATAAAGCAAATCCAAGTTCACGCTCGCCGCCTCTACCGGATGGCTCCCCAGGTCGTATTGAGTCTGCACCTGAGGATGCAGTTCGCCGAACACGCCAAGTTGCTGCTCGCCATGCATCACTTTCGAACATTTACCAGGATGGAAGGAGGGGTGCTCCCCCACCTCGTAGTGCAAATCCCACAGGCCAAGCCCATTCAATAAGTTGGTGACCATTCCCTTTATGTCATAGAAATCGAAAGGGGTTGTTTCCGCGCCATCCCAATTCGACATGCCGCGCGGTCCGGATATCGCCAACACCAATCGTTGCAACTCATCGGGCAGGGGTCCTGCTTCGGAAGCATGGAAGATGGGACCCAACTCGAATACCGCTATGCGCTCGCGCAGGCTGGCATTGCGCTCCACGATTTCTAAAACGCTGGCCAGCAGGCTCTTGCGCAGAACCACGCGATCCTGGGAGATTGGGTTAAGCAAGCGGACATAAGGCTTGTCGTCCGGTGCGATGCCAACCGGCAAGCGCTGCGCCTCTTGTTCCCCCGTAGTGAGTCGATAGGTGATGATTTCCTGCAGACCCATTCGCGCCAATAGATCGCGGATGCGCTCCTCGATTTCCAAGGTATGGTTGCTTTGCTGCGGAGGGATCTCATCGCGCAATCGCGTGGCGGCAATCTTTTCGTAGCCATAGATGCGGGCGATTTCTTCCATCAGGTCAGCTTTGCCAACCACCCCTTCGCCGATATCCAGGCGATAGTCGGGACTGGTAACCATCAGTTTCTTACCCTTCGTTTGCACCTGGAATTCTGAACGGCGCAGGATGGCCGCCATCTCCCGGGCGCTCAATTCGACGCCCAGCCAGCGGCGTGCATCTTCGGGTCCGATTTCAACCACCGAGGGTTTCTCCGGGCGCGGATATTTATCCACCAGTCCTTGATTCACTACGCCTCCCGACCATTGGCGCATCAGATCCAGACTACGTCTAATGCCACGGGGGGCCATCGCCGGATGCACGCCCCGGGAAAAGCGATAGGCAGCCTCCGAAGAAAAACGCTGCGCGCTCAGGGTTTTGCGGATATTGATGAAATTCCACGCAGCGCCCTCCAAAAGCACGTTGCGGGTCTTCTCGGTGACCTCAGTCTCAGCACCCCCCATAACCCCAGCGATGGAAAGTGAACCAGCAGTATCACAAACCAGAACGGTGAATTCATCTAGCTTGCGTTCAATTCCATCCAGCGTGGTAAGCTTTTCCCCTTTCTTTGTCAGGCGGGTGATGATCGTCGGCGCCTTACCACCGGCGCGCTCGACTAGGACATCGTAGTCGAAGGCATGCAGCGGCTCACCGAGTTCCAGCATGGCGTAGTTGGTGGCATCCACGATATTGTTGATCGGGCGCATACCGGCCAACCGCAAGCGCCGTTGGACCCAATCGGGGCTGGGTTTGATTTCGATATCCTTGATCAAACCCAGCACAAAGCGAGGATTGAGTTCGGGTTCCTGAATCTCGATCTTGACTTTCCCTTTAATCGTCGGGCCATTCGCTTTCACCTTCACCGGCATGGCTTTCAGCTTGCGCCCGGTCAGCGCAGCCACTTCCCGCGCCACTCCATAGATGTTCGCATCTCGTGCGATGTTTGGAGTGATGGCGATGTTGAAGACCGCGTCCCCCATGTAATCTGCGAGCAGCATCCCCGCTTTCGCATCGGCGCCCAAAAAGAGGATGCCTTCGTGCTCTTCGGAGATGCCCAGCTCTTTTTCGGAGCAGACCATGGAGTAAGATTCCACGCCGCGGATCTTGGCGCGCTTCAACGTCGTCTTCTGGAAGCCGGGCTGGTGCCCGTCGTAGATCTCTGCGCCCTCTTTTGCATAAGCCACTTTAAGCGGTTTCTTTAGTTCGCCTCGCCCTTTGAACTCGAACAGGTTCGGTGCGCCGGTAAGAACGGTGTGTTCTTTCTGGCCGTCGAACAACCTGCAAAGAACGAGCCGGTCCGCGTTGGAATGCGGCAGTACTTCGCGAATTTCCCCTACTACGATTTTTTCGCGATCCCAGGCGATGCCGCTCAGCTTGGTGATCTGCCGGCCTGTGGGCATCGGCAACCCCACATATTCGATCTCTTCTACCTCGAGCCCGGCCATGGTGAGGGCATGGGCCAGCTCCTCGATAGAAATACCATCGAGATTTACAAAATCTTTGAGCCAGGAAATGGGTACTTTCATAGAAGCTCCAAAACATAGTGATTAGTGAATAGTAAACGGTGATTAGGATTCAATCTCGTCAACCTCATCAGCAGTGATCGGGTAGGTTTCTCGACTTTCCCGAATGCTCATTTTTGCTTCCGGTTCATGCTGCCCCGGTTTACTTTTCTTTAGATAGGCAATGTAACCGCTGACGATTCGTTTTATTTCAAATACGCCTACTCGTAGGGATTCAAATAATTCCAATGGGAGATAATTCAAATCCAGGGATCCGCGCGCTATGTAAGAAAAGCGAATACCTTCCTGAAAATAGAAACGCCCATAGCCTTCAGCAATATTGGCTGGGAGGCTCGAGGCAGCACGACGTAACTGGCTGCCCATCGCCCACTTCTCCTCTTTTGGCAACAGCGGAATTACTTCTTTATAAATACGCTTTGCTAATTCCATACTCCTTTGCCAAGCCAGTAATCCCTCCAACCCCTTTCGTTCATCCATTCAAAGTTCTCCTATTCACTTCTCACTTTTCACTAATCACTGGCAGTATTAAAACTGCTCCAGGAATCGTAAATCATTCCGCCAGAAATAACGGATGTCTTCGATGCGATAGCGCAACATAGTCAATCGCTCGGGACCCATTCCAAAAGCGAAACCGGAATGTCGCCCCGGGTCGTAGCCGCCGTTGCGCAGCACAGTGGGATGCACCATGCCGCTGCCGAGGATTTCCAGCCAGCCGGTATGTTTGCACACGGAACAGCCGGCGCCATGGCAGACAAAGCATTCCACGTCCATCTCGGCGCTGGGCTCGGTAAACGGGAAGTGGGAAGCCCGGAAGCGGGTGCGCACGTCGGCATTGAAGAATCGTTGCGCGAAATCGGTGAGCGTGCCCTTTAGATCGCCGAAGGTGATGTACTCGCCAACGGCAAGTCCTTCCACTTGAGTGAATTGAATCTCTGAACGAGCGGTAACTTGTTCGTAGCGGTAACACATACCGGGCAGGATAATGCGCACCGGCGGCGGATTCTTTGGATCCTGCGCGGCGAACTCGCGCATGGCGTGAATTTGCCCCGGGGACGTTTGTGTGCGCAGCAGCACGCTGCTCTCTTTGGTGCCGTCATCGATATAGAACGTGTCCTGCATGTCGCGGGCGGGATGATGGCGCGGGATATTGAGCAACTGGAAGTTGTACTCGTCCGTCTCTACATCGCGCGAGCGATAGACCTGGAATCCCATCTCGGCAAAGATGGCGTTGATGCGCCGCATGGTTTGGGTGATGGGGTGCAAGCGCCCCAGGGGGATGGTGCGGCCGGGCAGGGTCACATCCAGGCGCTCAGCACCCAGGGATTGCTGAAGCCGCTGTTGGCTGAGGGCAGCTTTGCGTCCTTCGAGAGCAGCCTCCAATGCCTGTTTTACTTCATTGGCCGCCTGGCCCGCTTTCGGACGCTCTTGAGCGCTCAGACTGCCTAATTGCTTGAGGCTGAGCATCAGGGTGGAGGAGCGTCCCAAGAAGGTGGTGCGCCATCCTTCCAGGGCTGCTTCGTCCTGCACGCTGTCTAGCGCCTCCAGTGCTTCTCGCTTGATCTTTTCCAAACTTTCCAACATCAGACCTCCAAACCTGCACTTACTATTAAACAAAAAACCTTCGCCCTGTGCAGGACGAAGGCTACCCAAAACTAACCTCCGCGGTACCACCTGGTTTGGCGGCTCAGCCGCCCACTCTCTCCAACGGCCTTAATAGCGATTGGCGGCTCTGCTAACGCGGAGCTGGCGACATGGGCTACTAGGCTAACCGGTCATTCACCCGTGTGGCTCGAGAGGGAACTTCGGCGACTTTTTGCAGAGCTGGGGTTTCAGTCCTTGCCCCGGCCTCCCTGGCAGCTTCCAATCGCGTACTTTCCTCTGTCGCAGCCTTACTATTCGATTGACGCAATTATCCCCAAAAGAAATCCTATGTCAAGCGACTGGACGTGCTTAGCGATAAATCGATGCTGTATAATCTCCTGCGCGCCCGCAGGGGCTTTTTGTTTAGTCATTGTCTATTCTCCTATTCAGCTGGTGATATGGCCCGTCAAACTGCATTGACCCCCCATCCCTATAAAGCAAGGTGGAACTTGACAACCGCTAATCCTGTCAAGTTTGCACGACCCCAGCCCCCGCGGTCGCGCAACTACAACTTGGCACTCTTTATGGGCGTGCTGGCGGTAGTGACGGTTGCCTGCGGAGCGAACCAGCCTCCCCTCGCGTCCAGCACGGAACTTCCCACCCCCGTCCAGGTCACCCCAACTCAGCCACCGACCATAGCTGTGGTCAATGGCGAAGAAATCCTCAGTGATATTTATGAAATCCATCTCGCCCAATACAGAACTGCACAAGCCGAATCTGGCACGCTTCTGGCATCCGAAGGCGTGGAGCAAATCGTCCTCGACGACCTGATCGGCCGGTTGTTGCTGGCGCAGGGCGCTCGAGCAGCAGGTTTCGTGCTCGATGAAGCCACGCTAGACCAGCGGCTAAGCGCAGTGATTGAGCAGGCCGGCGACCAGGAAGCTATTAACGCCTGGTTGGTGGCGCAGGGCTACACGGCGGACCAGTTCCGTGAGGAGCTGGCGTTGGAGATCGAGGCTGGTTGGATGCGGACCCAAATCACCGACGGTGTACCGCTGAGCGCTGAGCAGGTGGAGGCCCGCCAGATTTTGCTCAACGACTCTTTCCAGGCGGAGCGGTTGCTGGGCCAACTGCAAGGAGGTGTACCCTTTGAGCAGGTGGTAGCCAATAACGACCCGCAAGAGCTGGGCTACCTGGGCTGGTTCCCCAGAGGCTACTTACTGCAGCCCGAAGTGGAAGAGGCTGCTTTCGCCCTGCAACCGGGCGAATACAGCCAGGTGATCGAGACCAACCTGGGCTTTCACCTCATCGAGGTGTTGGCCCGTGACCCGAATCGGGCGCTGAGCCCGCAGGCCCGACTGGCGCTTCAGCTGCAGGCGCTGGCCGATTGGCTGGAGGCCCAGCGGGCGCAATCTACAATCGAAATTTTGCTGCCCTGAATTCCAGCCTTGCGAATTCAGCCTTGCGAAGGGTGGACTTGAATACAGTAATATCGTACATTTAACCTTCGCAAGGCTTTTGTAAATGGAGTAGAGATGGACGAATTCGATTTCAAAGAAGAAAAAACCAAAAAGCCGCGCAGGTTTGGGGCAGCTCTCTGGAACTGCGGGAGTCTGGTCTTTTTCCTGGGCGCCCTAGCAGCGGCTGCCTTTTTCATCTTGCTGTTCCTAAACCCATTCAGCGAGTTCAATCCATTCCCCCCAGCCCCTGCCACAGAAATTCCGTCGAGTACCCCAACTCTTGCAGATGCCACCAACACGCCTACCGAAACCGCCACAGCCACGCCCGAGCCATCCACTGCCACGCCAACAGTTGATGAAGCCGGTGGCTTCTTCCAGATTCAGGAGGGCAGCCCCGCGGCTATAGACTCAACCGTGTTCCACCCCGAACTAGCTTGCAACTTCATGGGTGTAGCGGGGCAGGCCTTTAGCCTGGACGCGACTCCTATTACTGGCCTGCAGGTGCACGTGGCCGGAACGCTGGACGATCAGCCAGTGGACAAGATCGGCCTGACCGGTGCAGCCCCGCAATATGGATCCGGCGCCTACTACGAAATCCAATTGGCCAACCAGCCCATTGCATCGGAGAACGCCTTGCAGATAACGCTGCTGAACGCAAGCGGCGCGCCGATTTCTGATCCATTCAGTTTCAGCACCACCGCGAGCTGCCAGGAAAATCTATTGCTAATTAATTTTAGCGAAATGCCTTAAACAAAAAGAGGCTCGTACTCACCCGAGCCTCCTTTTATTTGTCCAACGCTTTGGGTATCGCGCTCTGCAATTGTCTGCAAACCAAATCCACTTGATCTTCAATCATCACGCTCGAAAACGGCAGCGCCAGGCCGCGGCGTCCCAGATCTTCGGCGATCGGGAAGTCACCCGTCCGGTAGCCGAAGCGCTCAATCATGAACGGCTGTAAGTGGATGGGTGCAAAATACGGCCGCGTAGGAATCCCCGCCTCTGCCAGTAACTGCGCCAGGCGGTCACGCGAAACTTGCGGCGCCAACCGGATCACGTACACGAACCAGCTCATACGCGTAGTGTTCGCCGCCAGAGGCTGAAGTTCCACAAGGTTCACATCCTGCAATCGCTGTTTGTACCAGGCGGCCACCTGTTCGCGTTTCGTCAGCAGTTCGCCCAGACGCTCCATCTGCACGCGGCCCAGCGCGGCGCTTAATTCTGTGAGCCGGTAGTTGTAGCCCAAATGCGTGTGCCGCAGCCAGGAGTCCCCAGGCGCCCGGCCCTGATTGCGCAGGGCGCGCATGAAGTCGGCCGCAACGGAATCATCCGTAACCACGACGCCGCCTTCTCCCGTGGTGATCTGCTTATTAGGATAAAACGCGTACACGCCCATCTGTCCAAAGCGCCCCGCCAGTTTTCCTTTGAACTCTGCGCCCAGCGCTTCGCAAGAATCTTCGATGAGCACGAGATCGTGCTCTTTGGCAATCGCCGTAACAGCATCGTAATCCGCGGGCTGCCCAAATACGTCCACCGCCAAAATCGCCTTCGGTTTTTTGGCGGAAGCTCCTTTGCGAGGCAGCCAGGTCTCCGCAACCTTGCCACCTTTAGCGAGCTGTTCGGCGACTTGCGCCAGCCGCGTTGGATCGATGTTGCCGGTGTCCATGTCCACATCCACGAAAACCGGTACCGCGTTCTCATAGAGCAGTACATTGCTGGAGGCGATGAACGAGAACGGCGTGGTAAGCACCAAATCCCCGGCGCCGATGCCCGCGGCCCGCACGCAGAGGTGTAGGCCGCTGGTCCCGGAGCTCACCGCGATAGCGTGCGCACTACCGCTGAATTTGCATACGGCTTCCTCGAAGGCCTGGGTTTTCTCGCCCATGCTAAGCACCGTCGTGACAAGCACCTCCATTACTGCCTGGCGCTCGGCTTCGGTGATGTCGGGCGATGACATGGGAACGCGATTCGTTGTCAAGAGTTCTCCTGGGGGCGCGGCGATTATCTCACATGAGCATTGTGAACAATCCCACGGCCAGCAGTACGCCGAAGGCGGAGCTCAAAAAATTCACCCAATCATTATCCAACCAGCGCCAACCGCGATGCAACGTGGTCTGAGTGCCACAATAGTGGACGGGGTGGCGCTCCGTTTCTTTTTTGCATTTAGGGCAAAAATAAATCGCCTGCACTGTAGCCCCGAGCGCTGAATCCGCAAAGCTGCCCAGCAATCCTGCCAGCCCGACCAGTGGCAGGGCGGCAATCGAGGTCAATCCTAACGACCAGGCGGAAACCGCAATCAGCAGCGCAGCCGCCAAGGCCGTTGCGCTGCCCAAGAGAGATATACCCCCTGAACTGCCGCGCGGGACTCGCCGACCTGTGGTGGCGAGAATTGGCTGTTTGGCGCTGAGCACGCCCAATTCGGTTGCCCAAGTGTCGGCTGTTACCGTTGCCAACGCTGCTGCAAACGCAAGCCAAGCCAGCGGCACCGGAACCATGCCAACTGCCCCGGCCATCAAACTCGACAATGCCATCCCGCCATTAGCTGCCACCTGAGCCCAATCGCGGCGACCGCCCTTGGCAAAGTTAGCCGCTAACCGTCGTTTGCGCTTGGCAAAGGCTTTTGACAGCAGGCTTGAGGAAGCAAAGAAAGCAATAAGCAGAGCGGCTGCTGGCAGCCCACCCATGCCATAGGTGAGGCCACCCACTAGCGTGGCTGCTACCCATCCATTGCCTGACAGGGCTCCCAGACGCCATGCAGCCAAGGCTACGACGGCGGCCAGCGCCAGACCTATCAACAGGTCGCCCTGTGAGAATTGGATAGCTGGTTCAAACATAGGGCTTGTGGATAACTCTACGGGGGTTGTGGAAAACTCTCTTTACCAGGTGGACAACCACTATAGGCTAAAAAGCACGGCCCCAAGGTAAAAGAGGCTGGTTATCAGGCTGCTTCCCCACAACAATTGCGAAATTTGGGCGCCTCTGGGTTCCCGATAAAACAATAGCCCAAGAATAAAGTTTCCCATATAGAAAAATAGATTCAGGGCGGGCAGCAAAAAGAGTTGCACCCCTGCCACCGCGGGCAATGGCTGCCCGCTGGATCCAAACCCTAATGATACTGTCTCTTGGCCGGGGGCCAGAATTCCAACTAGAATCAGCAATCCTAAAGCAAACAGGCCGCCAGCCACCAGCAGCCGCCTGGTTTGCACGTCCGCCCAGGCTTCAACCAGCACGAAAATAGGCTGCACTGAACGGGCGACCACCGGCCGCAGGCTGCCTCGCTCCGATTCTCGTTTATAGGCCTCAACAAATTCCTGAGCCCGTACAGGGGAAATGGCAAATACCCGCTCCTTGGTGCCGATCACCACCAATTGTTTTGTTTCCGCAGCCAGGAATTCCACCAGCCCCAACTCCGCATCTACCCGTTGCCCTACAACGCTGCCGGGCCAAATCCAGCGCGGCAGCACTAGCGGCTGCTCCAGCTCATCGGCTCGAGCCACATCCACGATGTTGTGATAAGGCAAATCCACCAGCCGCAACCCCCAGCGCAAGCGCACCCCATCCCTGCCCACCCAATAACCGGATTGCCACAAAGAATACAACCGGTACAGTAAAAGAGGAATCGGGGAACTTAACACTAGCGCGCCCGACAAAGCCAGCACGACCAGCAAGCCGGGCGATTGACTGACGGCATAAACGAGCAAAAGCCCAATCGCGGCAAAATCAAGCAGCAGCGCCATTAGATTCAAGGCGAATCCATTGCGCCGCGGAGGGTCAAAGTGAATCCAGTGGCTCAGGGATGGTTCCATCGGCGTTGTATATTAATCTAAGAAAGCGAAAGGTGTGTGACGGCAAGTCAACTAGTCAGTTAGCCCCCCAGTCAATTTCCTGCGCCCAAGGTTCCGGCCATCCGTATTTGTCCGCGGCTTGCTTTTCCTCCAGCCCACATATACAATCACACCGTGCATTCCTTAACAAGCTCAAACATCAATATCACCCAAGATAATGAAGGGCGGGAGTGGCGAGGCTGGGCTCGAGGCCTGCAGCGCTGGGGCTTAGCGGGTCTGGCCTCCACCTTGCTTGAGAGCGGCGGGGCCTTCACCACACTGGCTGCACAGAGCCTCTACATCGGCCAGCCGCTGCTGGACACTTGGCTGGCGGTCGGCCCACTGGCGCAAATGCTTGAAGATCCGCAGCAAACCCAAGCATTTGCCAAAATGTTGCGGGAAGAATCCCAATGAATTTATCTGACTTGCAATGGATCGGGTTGTGCCTGGCCCTCATTCTCCTCTTTTCGGTGTGGGGCAAGAACAACCCACGGCGCGCCTTGCGCTCCATCCCTGCTTTTGTCCAACTGCGCCGCACGATCGAGCTTTCCGTCGAAGACGGCTCCCGCTTGCAAATCAGTCTGGGCCGCGGTGGCGTACTGGGCCCGGAGTCCGCGGCCGCTTTCGCGGGGCTTACTCTGCTGCGCCAGGTAGCAGAGATTGCCGCCGATTCCGACCAGCCACCCATCGCCACCACCGGTGACGGCGCCATCATGCTCCTTGCGCAAGACACCTTGCGCAGCAGTTATCAGCGGCTGGGCATCTCGGACCAATATCATTTGCGATTAGCGCAAGCCACTGGGTTGACCCCTTTTTCTTACGCGGCTGGCGCGCTCCCATTCATCCTCGATCGCCGCGTCTCCGCCTCCGCCTTGGCCGGCAGTTTCGGCGAAGAAGCCGGCTTGTTGACCGCGGCTACCCAACTTTCCGGCGGTTTCAGCCTGGGCGGCAGCGAAAACCTTAGCGGCCAGTCGATCTTGTTTGCCAGCGCTGACCAGCCTCTGATTGGCGAAGAGATTTTTGCCACCGGCGCTTATATGGACGCAGGCCCAATTCACCAGGCCAGCCTGCGCGCCCAAGATGTTTTGCGCTGGAGTGTTATCTTGCTACTAATCATTACTTCGCTGCTCCCTTTGTTTGAAGGCTTGCCATGAATCTGCGCCTGCGCACTCCGTTTTCCGCCGCAGTCGCCATCGCCATTGGGCTCATCGTTCTTGTCAGCTTGCTGTTTCCTGATTTCACGGATTTACGCAACCGCATTCTAAATTGGGCGATTCTCCTGGCTGCTGTCGCCCTGCTACTAGGTTTTGCAAATCTCTTCCAAGTTCATTTTCAAAAAATGCGCCATGGGGAGAAGCCAGTCTACAGTTTGATCTTGCTAGCCGGCATGCTGGTGACTTTTATCATCACGTTTTGGGAGGGAAGCCAAGGGTTTACCGCCAGTTGGATTTTCAACAGCATCCAACTGCCGATTGAAACGAGTCTCATGGCTGTCCTGGCCATCAGCCTGACCATTGCCGCGGCGCGTTTATTCCAGCAGCGAAAAGATTTGATGAGCATTGTCTTTTTAGTCACCCTCTTTGTCCTACTGCTTAGCAGCGGGCCTCTGTTTGGCATCGAGCTTCCGCTCTTCACGCGCACGATCGGTCCATACGTGAACAACTTTCTCTCTGTGGGCGCTTTACGCGGCCTCTTGATTGGTGTGTCCATTGGCACGTTAGCCACCGGGCTGCGCATCCTACTGGGCGCTGACCGGCCCTACGGCGGCTAACGGGGCCATTCCTCGCCATGTCCTATCACTCCAACCAAGACCCAGAAAAAAACCTGCCCGATTGGCTCAAGGCTTTACGCAGGCAACAATCTAAAGAAACTCCTCAGCCAAAGGGCGCGAAAAGCGAACCCCCCAAGCCTGCCGCGCAAGAACCCGACGAAGAGGAACCTAACTGGCTGCGCGAGATTCGCGAACGATATGGGCGCCCAGAGACCAAGCAAGAAACGCCCGGAACTGAAGAAACCGAGTCTCCGCTCAGCGATACTCAGCCGATTCCCGCCAGCCGCGCGGTAGAAACGCGCCCCAAGCCAAGCAAACCCAAGCTGGCGGAGGAACCGCCAGCAGAAGAACCAGTCATAGCTGAACCCCAGGCAGAAACACCTCAGCGCGACTTTCCTGATTGGTTGGATGATCTAGGCGAACCTGAGGTAGGAGAGGAAAAGCAAGAGGAAGGAGCGGATACCCACATTCCCGCGTTCCCCCAGGGGTCCGAGGAGCTCACTCCCGGCGAATTGCCAAGTTGGCTCCAGGCCATCCGCCCTGGCGGTGCTTTCCCGCAGGAAGACACCCGCTCCGGCGAGATGCTGCCTGGCGTGCAGGAGACCGCCGGGCCACTGGCAGGCCTCAGTGACGTCCTGACTGCGGAGCCAGAAGCCATTCAATCCGTAAAACCACCCATCTACTCAGCCCGGCTGGAGCTCACCGACAGCCAAAGCCGGCATGTGGCTGCGTTTAAAAAGCTACTCGACGAGGAAGGAAGACCCAAAGAGGACCTGGGCCGCCGGGCCGCGCTGCCGGCCCGCTTGCTCAATAGCTTCTTAGGCGCTGCCTTGATCCTGGCCGTGCTCCTACCTCTACTGAATCAAAGCCAACTGGTGCCACGGCCGGAACCCGATTTCCTACCGGAAAGCGCCGAGGTTTTCAACCGGATCGATACGCTACCCGCTGCAGCCCCCGTGCTGATCGCTTTCGACCTGCAACCCACCTTGTATGGAGAGACCAAGGCTGCAGCCTCCGCAGTGTTCGCCCATTTGCTCGACAGGCAAGCCCGACTAGTCTTCATTTCGACCCAGCCCACCGGTCCTGCAGTCGCTGAACGCCTGCTTCAGGAGGAACTGGCCACGCTACCTGCAATAGCCACAGGCGATTACACGAATCTGGGGTACCTCTCCGGTGGAATGGCCGCTTTGCGCAGCTTCCTCAGCGACCCGCGCAGCGCCGCGCTCTCGGTGACTGCCTTGGGTATGAATCCGTGGACCAGTTCCACGCTGGAATCGATCAACAGCGTCTCCAACTTCGCACTCGTGGTTATCGTCAGCAGCAACGCGGATGACGCCCGTATTTGGATCGAGCAGGGCGCGGCCGAGCTGCCCAACGGGCTTATTGCTGTCACCAGCGCCCAAGCCGCGCCATTGCTGCGTCCTTATCTACTCAGCCAGCCGCAGACATTACAAGGGCTGGTAAGCGGAGTCCAGGGAGCTGTCTTCTACGAACGATTGCGATCCCTGGATGGGACAGGGCGAGCGATGTGGGATTCGTATAGTTATGGGTTGGGCGCCATTCTCCTGCTCATCCTTCTGGGTGGTCTATACGGGCGACTGATTCACATGCGACCAGAAAAAGAAACCACTACCGTGAGCAATCGTGCAAATTAGTCAAGGGTTCCTGTCTCAAATTGGTGTCTTTTTTGCCGCGGCGCTGACGCTCATTACGCTTTCGTACGCCTTCCGCGACAATCCGATATTTCGAGCGATACTCCATCTCTTCGTCGGGGTAGCAGCCGGGTACGCAGCGGCCATCGCCGTGCAAGATGTAGTGCTGCCGCAATTGGTATATCCAATTCTCGATGAGCTTGCGGGCACACCCACTCTCGATATTATTGATTTAGCCATTCGCGTCGGACTCACCCTATTGCTGCTGGCGAAACTTTCCCCGCGCACCGCGCGTCTTGGCTCGCCGGTAACTGCGCTGTTGACCGGTGTGGGTGCAGCGCTCGCCATTGGCGGAGCGGTGCAAGGCACGCTGATCCCACAAATCAGCGCGGCCGCCGGTATCTTCAACGTGGAATCATTTCAGTTGGCGTACCAGGGCGGTTATTACGGGGAAAGCCTGCAAATTATCTTCGAAGGCAGCTTACTGCTGTTGGCCACGGTGAGCACGCTGGCTTATTTCCATTTTGGGGCCCACAGCCGCGGCAAACAGGAGCCGCTACGCAATATCTTTGTGGACGCGCTGGCCTGGTTGGGCGCGGTGTTTATTGCCGTCGCTCTAGCTACGTTATTCACCGGTGTGCTGCAGGCTGCGTTGGGCGCGCTTATCGAGCGCGTTGCCTTCTTGCGCGACGTCGCCAATCTACTGCTCGGGCTGCAATGACCAAGTCGAATCCATCTCAGAGCCGTTCCCTGATTTCGATTGAAGTGGGTAGCGCAAATACGCGTGCCTTATTTTTCGATGCCGTGGAAAGCCGGTATCGGTTCCTGGCTGCCGGGGAAGCCCCCAGCACCATTGGCGCACCCGCCTTCGATTTGAATCTCGGTGTGCTTGAAGCGCTCGATCAATTGCAGGAATTTACCGGCCGCACTTTTCTGACGGACCGCGGCCTGCTGATCTCGCGCGACAACGAAGATGGCGTGGGCGCCAATGCAGTCTGCACCACATTTTCGGGCGGGCCCCCGCTGAAAGTAGTTACCGTGGGCTTGCTGGGCGAAGTGTCGCTGGAGAGCGTAAACAACCTGGTGCATTCCTCCTATTGTCAGGTGGTGGAGAGCCTTAGTCTAAATGACCGCCGCCGACCCGAAAGTTTCATCGACGCTATTTGCCAGACTCTTCCTGACTTGGTAGTCGTGGCCGGTGGCACCAACCGCGGCGCCTCACGCTCTGTAGTCCGACTCGCAAATTACCTGGCTCTGGCGCTTAATCTGATCCCGGAAAAGCAACGCCCACAGGTTTTATTCGTGGGCAACGAAAATTTGCAGGAAGAAATCGACAACCTACTCGGCGCGCTAACGAAGCTATATCACAGCCCCAACATCCGCCCGAATCTGGACCAAGAAAGTTTGGGCCCCGCCACGCAAGCCCTCACCTCGATTTATTTCGATATTCAATCGCGAAAATTGCATGGCCTGCAAGAGTTGCGTGAATTTTCGGAAGGGCAAATGCTGCCTGCAGCTTCCGCCCTGGGCCGCGTCGTGCGTTTCCTCAGCACTGTCATCGACTCTCCCAAAGGAGTGCTGGGCATTGATTTGGGGGCGTCCAATACCAGCATAGCCTCCGCGTTCGCCGGAGAACTGCAATTGCGCGTCTTCCCCGAATTGGGGGTGGGTGGCAGCTTACCAGGCATGATTGCCGAAACCCACTTGCCACAAATCATGCGTTGGCTGCCCTACGATCTCTCCGACGATTTCGTATTGGACTATCTCCACAACAAACCGCTGTTCGCTCGATCTCTGCCCGCCAGTCCTGAAGAGTTGGCCATCGAGCAGGCTGCCGCCCGCCAGGTGATGCGCTTAGCCATTGGAAAGAGCCTACCTCTGTTCCCACCGGACGCTATTTATCCACTACCAGGAACCGTGCCATGGTTCGACCGCATCTTAGTCAGTGGCTCTGCAGTCGCACGCGCCCCGCGCCTGGAGCAAAGTTTGTTGATGATCCTGGATGCCATTCAACCAGTCGGCATCGCCACGGTAATTCTTGATCAGAACAACCTCGTGAACGCGGTAGGCGCCAGCGCCGAGATCGACCCTTTGCTGGCCGTCCACGTCCTAGAATCCAATTCGTTCATCAACCTAGCAACGGTGATTTCCCCGGTGGGCAACACCCGCAGCAACGGGAACCCACTACTGCGTATCCAAGTGGTGAGAGATGGCGAAAAGGAAGGGGTGGTCGAAATCCGGGAAGGCGGGATCACCACCATTCCCTTGCCAATGGGCCGGGTTGCAGATATCTACGTCCAGCCACTGCAAAACGTTAATATCGGCCTGGGCTCCGGCCGCGGCGGCTGGGTGCGCCGGGTAGTGGGCGGAGTTTTCGGCCTGGTCATCGATGCCCGTGGCAGGCCTATCCAGGTACCCACCTCGCTAACCCGCCGTCAGGAAATCCTACAAACCTGGCAGGATGCCCTTATTGGAGGTTGAGCCTCTTAGATGATCGCTCCCGTTAGCTACATCCAGCCGCTTACTACTCTGCGCCGCCAGCGCGTGCTACCCGTGGAAGGCCAAGTGCTAGTCAAGCTCGGTGAGACCGTGCATTCGAGCAACCCGGTGGCTCGTGCCAGCCTGGAGAGTAGGCATCTCATCTTGGACGCAGCCCGCGCCCTCGGCTTGCCATCCGAAAGAGCCAAGAAACTCATCCAGCGCAGCGTGGGCGAACAAGTGGAGGCGGGTGGCATCATTGCCGGCCGCCGCGGAGCCGGGGCCCGCCAATTGCGTGCGCCTGCTTCCGGACAGATTGCCGCTATTAGTGAATCACAGATCTTGTTGCAGGTCAGCGATGAATCCTCATTGCTTCAGGCTCGTGTGCCTGGCCTTGTAATTGACATCGACCCCGGCCGCGGCGTGACCATTGAATGTGTCTGTGCCTGGGCCCAGGGCCTCTGGGGTAACGGTCGCCTGGGCGACGGCATTCTGCACCTGGTAGGCGACAAACCCGAACAAACCCTCACGGCCGACCAGATTGATATGAGCTTGCGCGGGGCCGTCCTGGTCGCAGGCATCTGCGAACACCGTCAAGCCTTGGAATTGGCTGCCCAGGTACCCATACGCGGCCTGGTGCTGGGCAGCCTGACTACCAGGCTATTGCCGGTGGCCCTCAAGCAGGCTTATCCTATTGTGCTGACTGAAGGCTTCGGCAACACCCCAATGAATGCCGATGCCTTCAAATTGCTCAGCAATCACAATGGTGATCAGGCGACTATCAATGCCCAGCTTTCCAACCCGCTCAACGGAGACCGGCCTGAAGTGATCGTTCCAATCCGAGACTCCGGAAAGCCACCGCAAGCTATTCCCATGCAGAGTTTCCGCGTTGGGCAGGTGGTGCGCGTAATGGCCGGGTCGGACCGAGGTCTGATTGGCGAAATCACGTCACTATTGCCCCCCTCGACCTTCTATCCGAGCGGATTGCATGCCCCAGGCGCGTCGGTGAGGTCACAGGGCCGAGATGAGGTGGAATATCCGCTGGCAAACCTGGAACTTCTAGGATAAAGTAACGCGCTGCTATGCTAGACGACACCGATTTAGATCTCCCCGAGGAGCCGAAGCCAGAACCGCCCAGGCGCTCAGGCAATCGCTTCCTTGTGGTGGCCGGAACCCTGGGGGGCATCCTGGTGCTGGCTATCATGGCCATCGTAATATATGCCCTCGTGATTCTGCCGGAGCAGCAGGCGGATGAGCCCGGACCTGCCGCCGCACAGCTGACCGAAACTGCATTGACTCGCGCGATACAAGCGACCAACACGGCTACTTCTACTCGGACATTCACCCCAACTCCCCAGCCGCCCACTAACACGCCCAGGCCAACCAATACGCCTCTACTCACATCTACGACCGACCCTGCAACCGCCACGGTAAACGCCTTACTCACCCAAGCGGCTCTGGCGCAAACGCAGGCGGTAACTCCAACCGGCTCATCACCAACACCCGGCACCCCCACTGCGACACCAAGTGCGCTGCCCGACAGCGGCTTCGCCGATGATGTCGGCGCCCCCGGCTTGCTGGCCGCGGCTGCGATCCTGCTGGTAGTTGTCCTCCTAGCGCGCAGGCTTAGAAACGCAGATTAATATATTAAGATCGCATCACCAATGTGGGGCAGGCAAGAAAGACATTGTAGAAGACCGAGTTTGCACACCTTAATTATTTGGAAGACATCGGTTTAGAGGCTCCCCAGCTTTCTTAATTATTTCTTGGGTACCTTTCTATCGCCGCCTCGGAGTAACAAGTAGGAAGAAAAACAAAAGCGCTTGCAGCGCTTTTTTTCTGTCGTCTCATTCACCCAATAAATCAACGACGCGCTCAAGAATGACGCGGGCCACTTCCTCTTTGGACATCAGCGGTAATTGCTGCTGATTTCCTTTTTTATCGAGCAACAACACGCGGTTGGTGTCCACTTCAAAGCCTGCATCCTCTGCCGAGATATCGTTTGCCACGATTAAATCCAATTTCTTTGCACCTAGTTTCTCTTGCGCATTCTTGATCAAATCCTTGCTTTCCGCGGCAAAGCCTACAATCACCTGGGGTTTCTTACCCTTGATTTTGCTAAGCTCCAGCAAGATGTCGGGGTTGGCCACCAATCTTATGTCTGGAACGCCAGCAGCGCGTTTGATTTTTTGCTTCGACGACCTGCTCGGCCGGAAATCCGCCACTGCAGCCGCCATCAGGAGTACATCTGCGCCTTTGACTTTCGAGAGCACTGCCGCGCCCATTTCTTCGGCGCTGATCACCGAGACCAACTTGCAGCCTACCGGCGCGGCTAGTGCAGTGGGCGCAGAAATTAATGTGACTTGAGCACCCAGATCCACGGCGGCCTGCGCCAGCGCGTAGCCTTGCTTGCCTGAAGAGCGATTGGTGATAGCGCGCACCGGGTCAACGGCTTCCTGCGTGCCGCCCGCAGTGACCACCACCTCGCGCCCCGCAAGCGGGCCGCTGCGCCCAAGCAGTTGGCGAATGTAGCCAAGCAACTCGCCGGGTTCGGTCATCCGCCCTAAGGCATTCAACCCCGAAGCCAGATGCCCGCGTTGCGGACCCACGATGGTTGCGCCGCGAGCTTTGAGTATATCGAGGTTGACCTGCGTTGCCGGATGCTCGTACATGCCTCCATCCATGGCAGGAGCCAAAAGCAAAGGAGCTTTGCTAGCCAACGCGGCAAGGGTGAGCAAGTTGTCGGCTTGCCCATGAGCCAGCTTCGCCAAGGTATTGGCAGTAGCTGGCGCAATGGCGATCAGGTCAGCCTGGCGCCCAAGATTCACATGCAATACATGTCCCTCGGCGCCCCACAGGTTGTTGTCGGTATAAGCGCGACACCCGGTCAAGGACTGAAAGGTGAGCGGCGCGATGAACCGGGTAGCTGCCGAGGTCAATATCACGTTTACCTCGGCGCCCTGCTGCGCCAGCTTGGACGCCAGGTCGGCCGCCTTGTAGCAGGCAATCGAACCTGTCACCCCGAGCAAAATTCGTTTGGATTTAAGAACAGTCATTCCCTTCACTCTTTCACAGATAAAGTTTCAATCAAGGCATCGGCAAAACGATCCGCAGCCTGTGGATGCAGCTCAAAAAACAGGTGGGGCTCAATCAGTTCAAGTTCCATCAATGTGAGTACGCCATTGCGCTCGATTCCATCCACGCGGGCGTAAAGCAAGTCGCCTCCTAGAGTGTCAAGAAGCTCTTTTGCTTGCTGGACAAGGTGATTAGGGGCCCCAATGGGATGTGTTGTGCCGCCAAAATCGCGTTGCACGCGGAAATCTCCCTCTTGGGGCCGCTTGATAACTGCGTGACTGTATTTTCTATTGAAGAAAATCAGGGACCATTCGCCGCCCGACGTAATTTCTTCAGCAAAATCCTGAACAATCACGCCACCCTTTTTAAGCAGCCCCTCTAACTCTCGTTGACGCGCACCTGCTTTTTCCAAAGGAATAATATCGGTATCGTTGGCGGCCGCCGAGATCATTGGTTTGACCACCGCCTGCCCCCAGCCCTTCTGCCGCATTAGATCGCTCAGGTCAGCCTTCGCGCCCCCCGGCAGCCAAACAGAATCGAGCATAGGGATGCCATTTCCCTGTAGATCGCTGAGATAAGCCTTATCCATGTTCCAGTGCACAACTTTGTATGGATTCCAGAGCGGGACTCCTCCACGCTCCAATCTGTCGAGCCACGCGCGGAACTCATCGGCTTTAAGATGGTAATCCCAGCAAGAGCGAATCACAACGGCCGAGTAGCTTGACCAATCCACCGCTGAGTCAGTCCACAACGCAGCTTCCACCTGGACGCCGCGCCTGGCCAGCGCTTCCGCCGCCAGCCTATCGTCATCAGTCAGGCTCGGAAACCCTTGGTAAGTGGCAAAGGCGATTCTTGTTTCCATTCGCTACCGGTTAAGACCCCAAATGATGCGCAAGCCATCCAGAGTAAGCCAGGGCGCCAGTATTTTGATCACCTTGGTTTCGCGAGCTACCACTTCGGCCAATCCGCCCGTGCCGATCACCTTCATATCAGGCCCCAGTTCTTCGCGAAACCGGGCGACGAGACCTTCCACGAGACCTACATAGCCGAACAGCAACCCAGACTGCAACGCGTGCGTGGTGTTGCGTCCAATGACGCCCGGTGGCCGCTGCAGTTCTACCCGCATCAGCTTGGCGCCGGCGGAGAACAGCGCCTCCGCAGCGACGCCGATGCCGGGGGCGATGGCACCGCCAAGGTATTCCCCCTCGGCATTGATGGCATCGAAGGTGGTGCCGGTGCCGAAATCCACTACACAAGCCGGTCCGCCGTAAAGGTGTTGAACGGCGGCAGCATCGACGATGCGGTCAGCTCCCACCGCCTTGGGGTCTTCATAGAGGACGCGCACACCTGTCTTTACCCCAGCGTCCACAATGAGGGGATCCTTCTGCAGGTAATTGCGACAGGCTTCGACCACTTTCCCCGTCAGCGGAGGCACCACGGAAGCCATGCAGATGCCAATCAGCGATTCCATCGGCACGCCAGCGTGGGCGAACATGCCGATGAACTGCAGCCCATACTCATCAGGCATGCTGGCGTGTTCAGTAGCGATGCGCCAGCGCGGCCCCAGGGTATCGCCATCGTATAGTCCTAAAGTGATGTTTGTATTACCAACATCAATTGCCAATAGCATGAGGCTCCTTATTACTTCAAGAGAAGGTTATCTATCAATCGCGTCTTGCCGACAAACACGGCCATGGACAGCAGGGCGCCGTTCTCGACTTTGTCGAGCTCCTGCAGGGTTTGCGCATCTGCGCAGGAAACGTATTGCAGCTTCGCCAGCGGTTCAGCCTCAATGGTCTTGCGCATGACAGCACGCAGGGCTTCGCCATCGCGCTCTCCCGCGGCATGAACGGCTTGCGCTGCCGACAGCGCCCGATGCAGTACTGTAGCCGCTTTGCGTTCTGCGGGATTCAGGTAGCTGTTGCGACTAGACAGAGCCAGTCCGTCCGGCTCGCGAACGGTTGGCCCAACGACAATCTCAATCGGGAAATTCAAGTCGCGCGCCATCTGTTTCAGTACAGCCACCTGCTGGGCATCCTTTTGTCCGAAATACGCCTTGTCGGGCTGGACGACGTTGAAGAGCTTGGCCACCACTGTGGCAACGCCGCGAAAATGACCGGGGCGCATCGCACCCTCGAGTGGTTCGCTCACACCCACCACGTGGATCCAGGTGTTGAATCCTTTCGGGTATACGATCTCAGGTGTGGGGAGCCAAACCAAATCCACACCGGCTTCTTGCAGTTTTTTTAAGTCACCGAAGATATCGCGGGGATAAGCATTCAGGTCTTCGTTGGGCCCAAATTGGGCTGGGTTCACAAAAATGCTGGCGACGACGGACGCGCAATCTTGCTTTGCGAGTGCGACCAGTGAGAGGTGTCCTGCGTGGAGATAACCCATGGTGGGCACAAAGCCAACTGGATCTTTCAAGGTGCCACGCGCTTGGCGCAATTCCTCCAGCGTAACAACTTGTTTCATCTGTTCCCTCATAAGGCGCAAACTTCTCTTGATATCGGCGGTGGAGATTGTTTCCCCCTTCGCTGCGCTCAGGGGCGCACTGACGGAAGGTGTCTCTCGCAGCGCGCTGACCAGTTTCCACATGACTTCGTTGATCGGCGTAGGCACACCAACTTCTCGTCCCGCCTCCACCACCGCGCCGCTGATGGTGTCGATCTCGGTGAACGCTCCGCGGCGGACATCTTGCAGCATTGAAGATTGATTATTTGCCGTCGCGTTAACCACCTCCTCGACAGCTCTGACCGGATCATCAAATGGCAACGAGATTTCTTTTTTTGTGGCCACCGCGGCCACCTCAGTGGCCAACGCTACGCTTAGTTCTCTGGCCGCAGGGCGGTCCAACAATTCTCCATTCGCCACCCCCAACAGGGCGGTCAATGGATTCATGGCCGCATTCACCACCAACTTTCCCCAGGCCAACGAGTCTACGTTGTCAGTGGTCTCGATTTGGAAACCGGAAGCAGACAGCGCCTCGATTAATGGCGCAATGCGTGCGTGGTTTGCAACAGAAGTTTTTCCTTGGCCGCCAGCGCGTACCTGCCCGGGACCCAATAAGCTTGCTCCAACCGTAGTGACACCGAAGGCTACGCGCTCGGCGCCCAGTTTGTTCACCAGCTTCTCCCGGTTGCCCAGCCCATTCTGCAAGGTGAGCGCTATTCCATCAACAGCGAGGCAATCGAAGAGTTGGGCGGCGGCTCGTTCCGTTTGCCAAGATTTCACCAGCACCAGCGCCAAGCGAATGCCAGCGAAATCTGACGGATTCGCGCTGGCCTTTACTGGGTAGCTGCGCAGCGATCCATCCCCCTGCGCCAGAGTGACACCCAGTTTATTCAATGCAGCCAGGCCCTCGGGCCATGTCCCCAGCATTCGCACTCGGTGGCTGGCAGCCGCCAAACGCGCCGCAAAGAAACAAGCCAGTGCCCCGGTGCCTGCAATCAGAACGGGCTCGTTACTAGGCTTGTTCAATTTTCAGTACGCTTGCCAAAATAGGGAAGCGGTGACTTGATGTCCAGAAAGATGGCTCTTGTGGAAGACAGCGCAATAGGGTTTCCTCGCTGGTCGGGCTTCCTCCTTGAGGACATTTCATGGGAACCCGCTCGGAATGACAAAAAAAGATAGACATACAAAAGCGTAAAATAAGCGCTTTTGTATGTATTCTCCGCTAAGCGGGTTTTGTAAATCATAGATGCACTAAAGGATTAACTACCATTCAACTCTTTGAGCAAAGTTTGCCACTGCTCGTCTTTGATGGACACCGAATGCTCTTCTGTGGGGAAGCGGCGGCTTTCTACATCGTCCTTGAAACTGGCAAAAGCCTCCGACATCACCGAATGTAAGCTGGCGTATTGTTTGACGAACTTGGGAGTGAAGCGATCGAAGAGGCCAAGTAAATCATGAGTGACCAACACTTGCCCGTCGCAGCCCAGCCCGGCGCCAATGCCGATAGTAGGGATGCTGAGTTTTTGCGACACCCACTCGGCCAAACGGGCAGGCACTGATTCGAGCACCAGGCTGAAGATGCCGGCCTCTTCCAGAGCAAAGGCGTCATCAATGAGTCGCTTAGCAGCCGAGCTGGTGCGCGCTTGCGGGCGGAAGCCGCCAAAGACATTGACGCTTTGCGGTGTGAGCCCCAGATGCCCCATCACCGGGATGCCGGCGGCCACGATCTGGCGCACGGCTTCGGCTCGGTCGCGGCCGCCTTCCAGCTTGACGGCATCCATGCCGGCCTCCTGGAGGAAGCGGCCGGCGTTGGCCACCGCTTGCTCCACGGAAACCTGGTAAGACATGAAGGGCATGTCACCAATCAGCATGGCGTAGCTAGCTCCGCGTGAGACCGCGCGGCAGTGGTGGAGCATGTCCTGCATGGTGACCGGCAAAGTGTTCGGGTAGCCGAGAACCACCATGCCCAGTGAGTCGCCGACCAGGATGGCGTCGAAGCCGACACGGTCCACCGCCAGGGCGGTGGGATAGTCGTAAGCGGTGAGCATGGTGATGGGCAGGCCGTCCTTCTTCTTCTGGCGAAATTCACGGACGGTGACCTTGGTGCGTTCCGCTTCACCAGGCTTGGTTTTGATTTTAGGGGCTTGTGTGGACACGGTACTCTCCTCCGCAGGTAGAGTCATACTTTCAGAGTGTTGCTTAAACAAAAACCGCCTCTGCTTGGAGAGACGGGACAAGCCACGCAGTTAGCGTGGGTGAACTACGCAAGCGCTTCGCGCTTGCTATTGGAGTTGCTAGCCTGCTTCGCATGCTAACGCAACTCCACCTGATGTCCGCCGTCTCAGCCTGTGCAGGTCTAAGCAGCAAGAAGATTATCGCCTATTTAAGCAAAATCGGCAAGAGCCGCGTCAAGTTGTTATTATTACTACTGGGACGGGGTCATCATTACTTGACAAGAAACGTTTCTTGTCAAGTAATTCGCAGCGAAAGCCATCTAGAGTCTGTAGCCCATATCAGCCAAATACGATTCAAAGGCATCCTTGGCGGCCTTCAATTGGTCAAAAGCAGTAAGGCTTTGGAAAAAAATTACACGCCGCAACTGCTGCCGCTGCCGGGCGTCTGGGGCAACAGGTTGCTGTTGGCCAACCATTCGTGCACGGCCTTAAATCCACTGCCGGAAGAATAATTCCGGCTAACCAATTCCTGGCCGTCTACATCGGCAAAATCGCTATTCTGTGTTGACTTGAAAAATTGAGCTAACTCCAGAGATTGTGAAGGATACCAAAAGGCATTGGCATACTTTGCTGCCGCGAACATTTCTTCGGTACTGGCGTCTTGGGAGGCCATTAGCTCGAGCAAGCCCAACATCGCCATTCCGTGGTTGCAGTCGGGGAAATGGGTGGGGTTGTTGCAGCACGGTCGGTAGACTTGCGTAGCCACCTCTTCTAAACGTTTCTGTTGCGGGGCGGTAAGAGTAACGATCGGCGTGCTTGCGTATAACTCCATGGCCGGTTTGGCGCCCAACGTCCAGCCGCCTGTTGAGGCGAACCGGCCAATCTGGTCTTCGCCGCTCTGCGCCATTGGCCCCTCAGTCAAAATTGTGTTGTGGTTAGTCAACCCCAGTGCCCAAAAAAAATTGAGCAGGAAATAGGCGTTTTGTTTATTCAAAACGATCTGTGAATCGCTGCCTTGCTCCAGGATCGCAAGCTGCGCTTCGGTCAATGGCCGGTTGGCCCCTGCATAGATCTGCACAAAGGCGTCACGGTCGATCGCACCGGCAGTAAGCAACTGTGGGCCAGCGTCGCCGAAGATGGTTTGCAGCGTATAACCTTCTGGCGGATTTACCTGTTCACCCAAGGCAATATGCGCTGCGTGTTCGTCCTCGCCAGTGGTTTCAATTGCTTCGGTAACTTGCGGTACATCCTCGCGGCCCCATAAGAGATAACCGCTCCCGAGCCCGACCAAGAACGCAAACATGGCCACGAATACCGCCAAACGCCGCCAATCAGCTCGACCCAACTTCAGTATGAAAAGAACTTCTTCATGCTGGTCTGTTTTCCGACTCTTTTTTCTTGATTTTATGGCAGAGCGAACTTTTCCAACTTTTTGAGCCATCTCATCCTCCTTTTTATTGCAAATCGAATTCCGAAGAACCTATCGCATCTGTATAATTCGCATCGGTGGATCGCATCAGGGCAATTTTGCCCAGCCGAAAAACAGGCATAATTGCCTACACACGAAATCCATCCTTGATTGGAGTTAATCTTCTCTGAGTAGAAGCTAAAAACTATTCAGTTTTTGTAAATTGGCTTATTGCAAATTCAGTACCACGGTGAACGAATTCACCCAGAACTCAACGAGCTGTCTTGGTTTTTTTGTTCGCCTTACCTATTTGATTCTCCCCAAGTTTTCATAAGCAAGATTGCCAGAAAGAGTATCAGCAAGCCGGCAACCTGAGCAGCACGGAAACCACCGGGCAACACAAAACTATCGCCTCGAAACTCTTTT
>JAMCZK010000006.1 GCA_023485685.1 Chloroflexota bacterium
AATGGAGGGCTGGGAATCCTTTCGGCCAATTTGGGATCACTACTGCAATACTCGAGTTCAGAGCCTAGTCAATGATCCGGGCGAAGGCATAGAAACCACGATTACGATTTCTGAAACAGACATAGGCGAGGGGACAGCCGGGTTGAGAATTTCGATTATTGTCATGTATCCGGCGGTTACCGATGTTTCGGGTTTTTCGGGGTCGTTTGTCGGGGACGAATTAAACTGCTATCGAGATACCCAAACAGGGGCCATTATTAGGGCTGAAGAATTCTTAATAAACGAAAAAGGTGAACGCTTTTTGTTGAGCAATGACTATGATTATGTCGTTAGGTGGGTTACAGATTTACCAGTAGATGTTATGGATGCCCTTACTCAGCTTGAAGCTCGATAATGTAACTATGTACTTAGGAGATTGCCATGAAAAACCATAACCTATTAGGACTAGCGGCTCTTGTGGTCATAATATTCGCGCTGGCAATCGCTGTGCAGTCTGCTCTAGCCATATCGCTTTGCCATTCTCCCCACAGCTACGCTGGAAGACAAGTCCAGAGTTGTAAAGAGAACTATACGGTTTCAGGCAATGTATATTGGAAAGGAAGGATGATTTCGCGTGTAAATACCGGAAGCGCTATCAGTCAGCTGGGATGGAATTCCTGGACAGACACGCGTTTCTGTGCGGGTTCAGCTGTTTACTTTGTTGATCACGGATCGTCCTATGGGACAAATTCCACTCAGCACGCATCAACAAGTGGTAATCATCCAATCGGAACCTGCCCGGCTGGACAATTAAATGAGTCACGGGTTTTTGGAATTCACAGATGGCAACAATCTGGATACACCGCTCTGACCGAGGAAGGTTGGTCTCTTTACCATACATTGCCATGAAGAAACCCACGGTTAATTAATAGCCACACCTTCCAGCTTCAGCAATTGAACTTTGCGTTTGCTGCGTAGCTCGCCGCCGTATCCTCCCAGGCTGCCATCGGAGGCGATGACCCGGTGGCATGGCACCACGATGGGCACCGGGTTGCGGCGCAACGCCTGGCCTACCGCGCGCACCGCCTTCGGATTACCGATGCGGCGGGCGATCTCGGCGTAGGTGGACACCTGGCCGCGGGGAACCTTGCGCGTCTCTTCCAACACGCGGCGCTGGAATGGCGTTATGCCGCTCAGGTCAACGTCTACATCGATGCGCTTGCTGCCGCCGCGCAGATATGTGAGCAGCATCTTTTTCGCGGCAGCCACCTTCTCACCGGATCGCTGCGGCTGGCCCTTTGTGACGCGCCTTAGATAGTTGAGGAAATTCTCTTCGCTGCCGTTGTACTCCACGCCGACAAGGCCGCGGGGACCGGCTGCCAGCCACACGGGACCCACGGGGGTATCGTCGATGCGATCATAGTAGATGGGCGAGAGTATTTTAGACAGGCTATTTTGCAGCGCGACCTCGGCAAGGCGGGTCGCCTCGACGCCGGGTCCTGAGGTGTAGAGCACATCGAGGGCAGAGGTCAGTGGATCACCTGAAGAGCCCTTGCCATCAAGCCATTTTGTGTCTTGGTTGCTTAGCTGCTTATTCATCGTAAACCTCGGCAAATTGTTCTCGTAATTTCTTAAGCGCCTGATAGACATTGGCGCGGGCGGAATCCTCGCTGCAATCTAAGGCCGCGGCGATCTCGGCGTATTCCAGCTCCTGGTATTTGCGCATCATCAGCGCCGCCCGCTGGCGATCCGGCAAAGCCATAACGGCTTGTTTGACCGCCGCCAACTGCGTGCGCTCCAGCACCTGCAGTTCCACGGCCTTTTCACCGGATGCGATCGGTTCGAGTAGCGGGTCAGCCTGGCGGCGATGGTTGCGCGCATGCTGCGTGCGGGCCGTGTTCGTGGCGATCTTGTAGAGCCAGGCGCGCAGGTTACTGAAATCCTGCAGCCGCTCATAGGCGCGAAAGGCGCGCAGGTACGTGTCCTGCAGGCAGTCGCGTGCTTCGGCCTCGTCGCCGGTCAGGCGCCAGAGATAACCAAAGAGTTCGCCGCTGTGCTGCTCTACAAGGACTTCGAAGTCAGGCTTGGTCATCACTCGAATGCAATCTTATAACTATGATAATTCGGCTTTGTGAAAGGTGGATTCTCGGTAGGGGCGGGGTCACCCCGCCCTAACTAATGAGGGTGAGGGAACCTCGCCCCAACGAAGATTGTTGGATTGGGGGTATGGGCGACACATGCTACGCCCTCACCTATCGCTCATGGCTTACCTTCATCGACTTGTCCAACTCCTTGATTTTCCTTCCATTTTGCCCATTCCCAACATTCTGATGTATTAATTGGCAACGGAGGAATTCATATCCAATGCTCACCCTTGATCTTCTCTTTGCGGTACTTCGGGGCTTGCCCGGCTCTGCACTAACCCACTTGCGCGAACCTTGGCGATATTTTTGCGATCGAATTCGCTTCGCATTTCATCGCACCCGCGACCCACTGGAAGCCCTAAAGATGGCTCTGGAAAGGGCGGGGTCAGCCGGGATCAGGCTTCTTGGCCGTGCGGTTGCAGAAGCTCAAACCGTTTTGGAACTCCCCGATCTATCGACTCGGCAGAAACAGGCGCTGACTGCTTTGCGTTACTCGAGGACGGCAACACTTTCTCAACTTTACAAGATTCTCAACCAGGATCGAAGTAACACCTACCGTTGCCTGGCTGCTCTTGTGAAAAAAGGTTACGTAGGTAAATTCTATAACGATGAAGGCCCGTCCTACTTTGCCATCGAACGCAAGCTGGATAACTCTGTCAAAGCTGCCGCATTCCGGCTCATTCTGGATTATTTTGGCGAGGCCCCTGTTGCCCCTTTGCAGCCCATCCCGGTCGGCGGGATGACAACATCGACAACGCCGACAACGGTGACAACACCGACAACACTGACAACGCGGCAAGTACTTACCGCCGATTCGCAACTGTTGGGCTCGAGGCTTCAGCCGGTGCCCAACGATTCCAGCTGAAGCCTCGAGTCTAGACTGCTTTCGCCCGCGACCCTGGCCGTTTTACGCAACGCGTAATACGCAATACGTAATACGCAATATGTATAGGCAATTCTCACCATGGTGCCTCGTTCCTTACCCGTTACAATGCTGCCAATGTCCTCCCGCTACCTTTCTTTTGCCGTATTCTCCGCCGGGATGACAACCCTGGCCGTCGAGCCAAGGAAGGCTTTGCCTTCCGCTGTTGCGAGGAGGAGCCATTGGCTCCGACGAAGCAATCCCCAGCCAAATACTGTTGGCGCACGTTGTCCGGCTCAGCTCAAAAACGATCACGCTAATGTCCTCCCGCTACCTTTCCTTCGCCGTCTTTTCTGCCGGGATGACAACCCTGGCCGTCGAACCAAGGAAGGCTTTGCCTTCCGCAGTTGCGAGGAGGAGCCATTGGCTCCGACGAAGCAATCCCCAGCCAAATACTGTTGGCGCACGTTGTGCAGCTTAACTCAAAAACAATCACGATAATGTCTTCCCGCTACCTTTCTTTTGCCGTGTTCTCCGCCGGCATGACCACCCTGGCGGTGGAACTCACCGCCTCCCGCTTGCTGGGCAACGTGTTCGGCACCAGCAATTTGGTGTGGGCCAGCATCATTGGTCTTATCCTCATTTACCTGACTGTGGGCTATTTCATTGGCGGACGCTGGGCAGACCGGTCCCCCAGGTTCAGCACGTTTTACCTGATCATCCTGTGGGGCGCGTTCACCGCTGGGGCGGCCGCCTTGGTGGCGCGGCCGGTGTTGCGCGCCGCCGCCGACGCGTTTGATCAGCTGCAGCTTGCGGTGCTGGCGGGTTCCTTCGTTTCGGTGCTGGTGCTTTTCATCGTGCCGGTCACCTTGTTGGGCACCGTTTCCCCCTTTGCGATCCGCTTGGCGCTTAGTGACAAGCAGCACGCTGGCCGCGTGTCGGGGCGCTTGTATGCCATCTCGACCCTGGGTTCTTTCATTGGGACATTTCTGCCTGTCTTGGTATTCATTCCGCTGGTTGGCAGCACCTTCACCTTTTTGATTTTTAGCGGATTCCTCATGGCGGTGGCCTTGATCGGCTTGGGGCAGTCCGAGGGTTGGCGCGCGGCGGCCCGCTGGCTATGGCTGCCCTTGCTGCTTGCCATCTTCGCGGCCATTTGGGCAGGCGGCGCGTTCAAGGCCAGTGCAGGGCAAATCTACGAGGCAGAATCGGCCTACAACTACATCCAGGTGCTCGAACTGAATGGCACGCGTTACTTGCGCCTGAACGAGGGGCAGGGTGTCCACTCGGTGTATAACCCAACGCAATTGGACTTCCGCGGCACCTGGGAGCAGTTCCTGGCGGCGCCTTTTTTCAACGCGCCGCCTTTCGCGTTCGATGAAATCGAGCGCATCGCAGTGATCGGCCTGGCGGGCGGAACCAGCGCCCGGCAGGCCACCGAGGTGTTCGGCGATGTGCCCATTGATGGGTACGAGCTCGACCCCAAGATCATCGAGGTAGGGCGCGAATATTTCGGGATGACCATGCCCAATCTGAACGCGATCGCTCAGGACGGTCGCTGGGGATTGGAACACAGTGATCAACTTTACGATTTGATCGAGATCGACGCGTACCGCCCGCCTTATATCCCCCCACAATTGACAACTGTGGAATTCTTCGAATTGACGCGCGCCCACTTAACAGATGAGGGTGTGCTTGCGATCAATGTTGGCCGAACTGAGCAAGATCGTGCTCTGGTAGATGCTTTGGCTGTGACGCTGCAACAAGCCTTTCCCAGCGTGCATGTAATGGATGTACCCAATTCATTTAATTCGATCGTATATGCAACGGTGCAGCCTACCTCGTTTGATAATCTTCAGGCGAACTACGAACTGCTGGTTGAGGTTGAGGCCGTGCATCCCTTGCTGCTGGCCTCCATCGAGCGAACGTTAGCCAACCAACGGGAGACGCCAAATGAAGGCCTGCTGCTTACCGATGAGCGCGCCCCGGTAGAATGGATCGTAAACAATATGGTGTTGAACTTTTTGAGTTCAGAAGGCATTGGTGAATTGCAATGAAACAATCTGCTGGTTTGACTCTTTTGGGTTGGCTTGTGACGTTAGTGCTTCCCTTTGTTTTTCTGTTTACTTCCGTCCGCTTATTGTTGACCCCTGCATTTGTAAATATCGAATACCGCATGCCGGGTTTCCCCGAAGATGCTTACGGCATGACTATGGAGCAACGATTGCGCTATACGCCCATCATGCTGGAGTATCTGCTCAATGATCAGGGCCCCGCTTTCCTCGCTGACCAGACTTTTGATGACGGCAACCCGCTGTTGAACGAGCGCGAGGTCGGCCACATGGAAGACGTCAAGGAGTTGACCCGGATCGTGCTGAATGTGTGGATGCTGCTATTGGCGCTGTTAGTTGGCGCGGGGGCCGCAGCCTGGTATTTCAGCTTTTTCCCTCAGTTCCGTGCCTGGCTGGTGCGCGGCGCCCAGCTTACCATTGGCTTGATTATTACCATCCTGATTTTCGTTGCCCTCAGTTTCAACGCACTCTTTACAGCTTTTCATCGCATCTTTTTCGAGGGTGACACCTGGCTATTCCAATATTCGGATACGCTAATCCGCCTCTTCCCGATCCGGTTTTGGCAGGATGTGTTTATTGCGCTGGGTGCGCTGACTTTGTTAGGCGCTGGCTTGATTTGGTGGGTTTTTACAAGGTTAAAGATCAAGGATAGAGAATGAGGGTAAGATAGATCTTCGGATCTACGATATTCAGGAATTTCGCCCGATGAAAACATTGCCACCCCTGTTTTTAGCTGCCTTGATATTTTTAACAACTGCGTGTGCACAGGATAATCCTGACTTAACTGACCGCCAACGTATCGGTGCCATTTCATTCCAAAACGTCCCCGGTTTTACCGTTGGGGACGATGGTCAAGGGGGTGTCTAATTGGAAGCCCAGATGCTGAAATCAGTGTCTTTATGCTTTACCTTCCTTCCGCAATGTTCACGCCTGATATGACCCCTCGCATGATTGGAGCGAAATATCCCGAGGAGAGATTTCCTTTTGAAATTTTGCTGATCCTGGGGTCTGACCAGGGGATCGAGTTAGGCGATCTGGAAGACTATAAGCATGCTGCCTATTCAGGTTACTCGCGGCACTTTGTTGCATCTTCTATAGGCGGGGATCCAATTGAAGGAGAATATATTATTTATGACGTTGGGGATTATGTCTTCATTGGCATGGGCTCGCTAGTTCGAGTGACTGGAGACAACGACTGGATTCCCGAAGGTAAATTTGCTTTCGACTTGATCGTGGAAAGCGTCCAGTTCCCACCCTAGAAGCAGCATTAGTTGAGCTTTGTCGCCACCAGCAACCCATCGCGAATCGGGACGATTTGCGATAGATGGTTAAGCCCCGAACTTTTCCAGGCGTCCGGCGTGAGCCAGCATCAGCGGAATCAAGTCGGTAGCCGGCATGGTGCCCAGGCCCCCTTTAGCGCAGAATCGCTCGCCGAATTGCGTTTGCTCATCGGCGTACATATTTTTCGCCGACCATAGCAGCAGCGGCACCGGGTGCCAGGAGTGGCTGCGCATCGGCACCGGGGTAGAGTGGTCGCCGGTGATGGCGACCACGTCCGGCTTGAGCGCTAGCAGGTGCGGCAGGGCCTGGTCTACACCTTCGATGATCTTGGCCTTGCCCTCCAAGTTGCCGTCTTCGCCCATGCTGTCGGTCTTTTTGATGTGGACGAACACAAAGTCGTAACCTGCCCAGATGGACTTCACCGCGGCAAATTCATCGGCGGGCGAGTCCCCGCTGAATTTGATCAGATCCATGCCTACCAGTTTCGAGACGCCACGGTACATTGGGTAAACGGCGACACATGCGGCCTTCAATCCATAGATGTCTTTGTATTTGGGCAGCCTGGGATCTCCGCCGAAGCCGCGCAGGGTGAGGCCATTGGCCTTTGGCTGTTTGGCCAGGATCTTCAGTGCTTTACGCGTCCATTCGTTGAATAGTTTCGCCGCTTTCTGCGAACCCTTGCCCTGAGCTTTCGCCAGCAGCGGCTTCGCGCCGGTGACTTGCGGGTCGGTGTCTTCGATCTCGCCTTTCAACCCTTTGCCGCGCAGCACCAGCGCGAAACGGTATTCCTTCACGTGCTGCACTTCTGCTTTTGCGCCCTCCAACTTGATGCCCTGCAACGATTCCACGATGGGCTTGGCTTCCTCGCTGGGGATCCGGCCGGCGCGCCGGTCACTGATCCGGCTGGCTGAATCCAGTGTACAGAAATTGCCACGGGCGGCCACGTCGCCGGGGCCAATGTGCATACCGATGCCAAGCGCTTCCATCACACCGCGCCCGACGGTGTATTGCAGGGGATCATAGCCAAATAAGGCTAGGTGCGCTGGCCCCGAGCCCGGCGTGATGCCAGGGCGGATAGGTACTGTACGGCCCAAGATGCCTTCGGCAGCCAGGCGGTCCATATTGGGTGTGGCGGCGGCTTCCAGGGCGGTTTGGCCGCCTTGTGTGCTGGGGATATCGCCGAGCCCATCCATCACAAGCAGAACGAGCTTCGTTTCGGATTCGCGGAGCAGAGGAGTCAAGGTTTCGAATTGCATAACTGTCCTTTAGAAAAAGAAAAACGTAACGCGCAGCAGTATCTTACGCGTTACGTTTCATTTTGCACAGGGTGACGCCTGCGGATCAGCGAACGGCTTTTTCTGTTTCCTTATCGAACAGGTGGATGTTGTCGGCGTTCATCACCGCCTGCACGTTGTCTCCGAATTTGTATTCGGAGCGGGGGTCGACACGGGCGACATAGCTGTCCTTGCCGGTCTTGAGATAGGCGACAATTTCATTGCCCATCAACTCCACCACCTCTACCTTGGCTTCCAATTTGGAAGGTGCTATGTTGGGTGGTGTGAATTTGCTATCGTGGATGTCGTCGGGACGAATACCCAAGGTAACTGACTTCCCCACATAAGGCTCGTAGGCCTTGGTGCGAGTCTTGGGCACGTCGACCTGGAAGCTTCCTGTGTCCACCACGAGTTTGCCGTCGGACTTGGAGAGCTTGGCGTCGAAGAAATTCATAGCGGGTGAGCCAATGAAGCCGGCTACGAATTTGTTGGCGGGCATGTCGTATAAGTTATGGGGAGTGTCGATCTGCTGCAGCACGCCGTAATTCATCACGGCAATGCGGGAGGCCATAGTCATGGCTTCCACCTGGTCGTGCGTCACGTAGATGAAGGTGGTGGCCAGGTCTTTATGCAGCTTGCTCAATTCCGCGCGCGTCTGCACGCGCAGTTTGGCATCCAGATTGGAGAGCGGTTCGTCCAGTAGGAACACGTTGGGTTCGCGTACGATGGCGCGACCCAGGGCGACACGCTGGCGCTGCCCGCCGGAGAGCTGGCGGGGCTTGCGCTTGAGCAGCTCCTGGATGCCCAGGATGCTGGCGGCTTTGTCGACGCGCTTCTGGATCTCTTTCTTATCCATCTTGCGGAGGCGCAAGCCGAAGGCCATATTGTCGAAGACGGTCATATGCGGATAGAGGGCATACGACTGGAACACCATAGCGATATCCCGATCTTTGGGCGCCAGGTCATTGACCACCCGTTTACCGATCGAGATCTGCCCTTCGGTGATGTCTTCCAAGCCTGCCAGCAGGCGTAACGCGGTGGTTTTGCCACAGCCTGAAGGGCCTACCAGTACCAGAAATTCTTTGTCCTCAATATGGATATTGAGGTCATTCACGGCAACTACATCGCCAAAACGCTTTGAAACATGATCATAGGTTACGCTTGCCACAGCTTGTTCCTCCGTTTCTAAAAAGTATAGTGATCGGATTATAAGGTGAAATCGGTTACCTATCAATCGCTGGCCAAGAATGTCGAGCGCCGCGGAAAACAAACGCGCAATACTTGTTGTATTGCGCGTTTTGTATCTCAAGGAAGTGATCGATTCTTACCCAGGCGGTTCCACGGTCACGATTTCTGGGCTGAGAAATTCGGGCCTGAGAGCCTGCACGAAAACCTCAAAGACATCCCCCCGGCTATAGTGCCCGGTGAAATGCCACATGGGCTGGATGTAGAAATCGCTGTCTGGTAGCGCGTAACTCGGGTAGGGAATCAGATAGACCAATTCCACATTGTCGATTACAGCCGTAGGAACTTCAACCGTCTTCTGAACCTGCGGCTGGGGCGCGTCCATTATGTTGGGCTGGTCGGCGGTGATCTGCAAATTCCTGGCTTGTCCATTCTTTGGGTCGACGGCCATTGACGCGGAAAAATCGTGCACGGTCGCATATCCAGCGAATGTCTCATCGGGGACGATCAGCCCTTCCAATAAGACTTCGTCGCCTTCATTTCCGATGAGCATGCCATCCACGCCGCCTCCGGGCATCAGTTGCAAATAGCTCTGCCCTTCCGTGGTGGTGAACAAAATTCCAGGCTGCCCATCAACTTGGAGGGTTTGCTGGGTTCCCCGCAGGATCTGGAATTGCAGGTCTGGGAAGGGGACTGCGAAGCGATCGACGTCGACAACGGCCATTCCAGATTGCTCGTTGAATCCAGTCACCGTTCCCCATACGTCGATCGGACGGTTGTGGTTTGCTTGCAGTTCTTCCAGGCCCTCGCCTTGCAACATGATCGCTGTAGAAAACGGCTGGCCTTCGAGCACATAGAACAAATAATATTCGGCGCGCTGGCTGCCATCCGGCTGGTTGAACAAAGTCACGCTGACGAAGCCGCGCAAACCTTCCAGCCCTTCGCCAACCTGTGGTTGCAGTTGTTGTGGACTCGCCAGGGTGGGCAGCGGCATGGGGGTGCCGCTAAGGTTGAGCCCATAGAAACCAAGGCCGCCACCACCGCCGCCCCCACCTCCGTTGACGAAGCGTAAATCAAACGCGTTCCATTCGAAGGTATTTCCAACGGTAACACCCATCGCGTAAACATTTTCCAGAGGCAGAGGGACGTCCGCGGGGACATCCGGCATCAAGAGAATGCCATGATCAGTGGTGACCAATTTGACGTCATCTCCTTGGCGTTCCAAGGTGCCCAACCAGCCTTCTTGTGGAGCATGCGGCTGCCAAGAATCGAGGACGAAGAAATCCGTGCCATTTTCAGTGTGGAATTGCCCGGTGGCCTCGACGAAAGTATCCGGCATATCTTCGGCGATGCCGCTGATGTTACCGGTGACCACATAGCTATCCAGGCTTATCAACGGTTCCGCACCTTCGGCCGAAGGGATGGAATTCATCCGGCCGTAAATTGTGATAGTTTCATCGAATGGATATTCACGGACCCATGCCTGAGGGGACCCCGACGGGCTGATGAACCCTTCCAGCGTCCCATACTTGGGATCGGGCGCCAGCAATTTTTGAAAAGCTTCATCTGCAGAAATGATCCCAAATGTCCCAATCGGCTCGTATTTGAGCAAAGTGGCATAAACGGAAACAATACCCTCCTTGTCGAAGCTGAACTGGAAGCCGGATGCGGCGAAATGAGGGAAGCGGAGTGGAACGCCGTCAGGTGAGAGCGGAAGGGCGAAGTAGGCGTTGTAAGGCTCTGAATAGGAAACGCGGTAATTCATATCAAAGCCGTATTCCTGCATAAACTCGGAAATCAGCGCTTCGGCATTTTCCGGGCTTTGATTCGCGGAATCAGAAATCGAGTAATTGAAGTGGCTTGGGTAATAGATGAATTGGTAGTCGGATTGCGCCGAAAGCCTCCGGTTTCCATCTACCACCAGAAAACCTGTGCCGCTGGAGTACACATGGCCCTGCATGCCGAATTGGTCTGCCAGGGCGCGTGCATCCTCGATGGAGGTCGGCGTATCCGGATGGCCGAGGTAAACGCCGGCTTCGCCGGGCTCCTTGGGTAGAGCAACTGCCAGGGTGAGCGTAGTTCCGCGCCAGCTATAGCTGTTTGCAGTAGGGGTACCGGTTTCCTCAGGGACGGTAGTCGGGACCTGAGTTGCAAGAGGTGCGGTGGAGGTCGTCAAAGACGCTGGACTGGGCTGGCATGCCAGGAGTAGAAACGCGAGGGAAACCACAACTGCCAAAAAAGAACCGAATGCAACAAACCTGCGCGCCATGTTTTGTGTCTCCTTTCGAGTAAAGCACCGGTTGAACGATGCTTTCGCTTTATTAAACAATTAATCGGCGTATTGGGCGAAAGGGGACAATGTTTCCCCTCAGTTTTCGCGACTCTATCCTGTCACCTGGGGCATCGTCAAGTCTCGGGGTTATTTTTCTAATGTGTACTGTTAGAATCTGACCATGGCCTCCGATACCGCCATTGATGAACGCATCAGCCCGGTTCGCCAGCAGTATCTGGATATCAAGCGCCAGTACCCTCAGGCGATTTTGTTCTTCCGCCTGGGCGATTTTTACGAAACCTTCGACAGTGACGCCGAGCTGGTGGCCCGCGAATTGGACATCGTACTTACTTCGCGCAATGTGGCCAAGGGCAACCGGGTGCCGATGGCGGGTGTTCCATTCCATGCCGCGGAAACTTACCTCGCCAAGCTGATTGAACGCGGCCACCACGTGGCCATCTGCGAGCAGGTGGGCGAGGAGCCGGTCAAGGGACTGATGCCGCGCGAGGTGGTGCGCATCCTTACCCCCGGCACGGTGGTGGACCCCGGGATGCTGCGCGGCGACGCTAACAATTACCTGGTCGCGGTAATGCTGGAGGATGGCAAGGCGGGCCTGTCTTATGCCGATGTGACCACCGGCGAGTTTGCCGCCGCCGAATTGGAGCATTCTGCAGCCTGGCGCGCGGAAATCCAGCGCTTGGCGCCGGCAGAAATCCTTCATCCTGACAAAACACCAGGATTTGAGAATCTGCCAGGCCATGCCACTGCGTGGACGGCCTGGCGTTTCGAGCCCGGCCGCTGCAGAGAAGCTCTGTTGGCGCATTTCAAGACCGCCAGCTTGAAAGCTTATGGATTGGCGGACAAACCGCTCGCCATGCAGGCAGCAGGCGCGCTGCTGCAGTATCTGCAGGAAACCCAACCTTCAACCTTAAACTTGTTGACCGGCTTGCACTCATACAGTCTTGCCGAGTTTATGATGTTGGACGGCGAAGCGCGGCGCAATCTGGAGCTCACCGAAACACTGCGCGGTGGAGTACAGGGCTCGCTGCTACATGTGCTGGACTTGTGCGTGACGCCGATGGGGCGGCGCATGTTGCGTCAATGGGTGAGCAAACCCCTGCTGGACCTCGACAAAGTCCGTGAACGGCAGGATGGCGTGGCATTTTTTCATGCGGACGGTTTGCGGCGCGCCGAGCTGCGCGCCGCACTCAAGCCGCTGGGCGATCTGGAGCGGCTGGCCAACCGCGTATTGGGCGCCAGCGCCCAGCCGCGCGATTTGGTGGCGATACGCGAAACACTGGAAGCCGTGCCGGCGGTGATCACTCTTCTAAACGGAGTCGAGGCCAAGGAAAGCTTGCTTTCCGCAGTTGCGAGAGCCCGTCCCGAGCGAGCCGCCTTTGGCGGCGACGAGGGAAGGCCGAAAGTCGATGAAGCAATCCCGCCTTTAGCCGGTGCTCGAGAAAACCGGCTAAAGCCCCGACTCCAGAATCTCATAGCTGGCTTATCCCCTTGCCCGGGAGAATTGAATCTGCTGAAAACCGCCATCGCCGATGACCCACCCGCGGTGCTAGGACATATGGGAATCATTCGAATTGGCTATTCCAGCGAACTCGACGAGGTGCTGGAGTCAACCAAGCAAGCTCGTGAATGGATCGCTAACCTTGAATCCGTTGAGCGAGCCCGAACGGGAATCAAGACGCTGAAAGTC
Source organism: Chloroflexota bacterium (assembly GCA_023485685.1). GTDB lineage: Bacteria > Chloroflexota > Anaerolineae > Anaerolineales > UBA11579 > JAMCZK01. The sequence goes on from JAMCZK010000006.1 coordinate 12,778, forward strand.
GGCTTCAACAAGGTTCACGGCTATTACATCGAGGTGACGAAAGCCAAGGACGGCGGGCTGCCCGCGGAGTACATCCGCAAACAGACCCTGATAAATGCCGAGCGCTACATCACGCCGGAGATGAAAGAGGTCGAGGCGCAGGTGCTAAACGCCGAGGAGCGCATCCTCGAGGTGGAGACGCGCCTGTTCAAGCAGGTATGCGCCGAGTTGGCGAAAACTGCCGCGACCATGCTAGCCTCTGCACGTGCGCTGGCAACGTTGGATGTGCTGGCCTCGCTCGCAGAAGTGGCGGCGCTTAATGGCTACACGCGTCCGGAGCTCGAGGACAGCGCGGCGATAGATATACGCGAGGGGCGCCACCCGGTCGTGGAACGCTTGTTGCCGGGACAAGCGCGCTTCGTGCCCAACGACACCACCTTCGAAACTGGCGAGTGCGTGCGGCTGATCACCGGTCCGAACATGAGCGGCAAATCCACCTATCTGCGCCAGGTGGCGCTGATCGTACTGATGGCGCAGATGGGCGGCTTCGTACCCGCCGCCAGCGCACGCATCGGCCTGGTGGACCGTATCTTCACGCGCATCGGCGCCCAAGATGAGATCCATGCCGGGCAGTCCACGTTTATGGTGGAAATGGTGGAGACCGCTAACATTCTGCACCATGCCACGCCGCGCAGCCTGTTGATCCTCGATGAGATCGGACGCGGCACCAGCACTTATGACGGGCTTTCCATCGCCTGGGCGGTTGTCGAATATATCCATAACCATCCCAAGTTGCGCGCCCGCACGCTGTTCGCCACGCATTATCACGAGTTGACTCAATTGGCCGTGCAACTGCCCGGTGTGCGCAATTACAATGTCGCAGTCAGCGAAGCCGATGGCCATGTGGTTTTCCTGCACAAGATCATCCCTGGCGGGGCCGATCGTTCGTATGGCATTCACGTGGGCCAGTTAGCCGGGTTGCCGCGGCCGGTGCTGCAGCGAGCGCAGGAGATCTTGAAAGAGTTGGAAGCCAGCTCGGGACGGAATGCGGATACCGGCGGCCTGGCCGCCAAGCAAGCGGCCTTGTTCCCCGAGAGCAGCCCGCTGTTGGATGAACTGAAGGGGCTGGATATCGAAGGCCTCTCGCCAATTGAAGCGCTGAATAAATTGTGGGAATGGAAGAGGAAATTTACAAAGGGATAAGACTAAGGGAGGTGGTCAGCGTATAAGCTGAAAAGCATCTCTAATATCCTCCGCCACCATTTCCCTTTTCGATTTTTCGATCAGGAAATTCTTCCCTGTGGGTAGGTAAGATGGGAATACCCGAATGTCTCCGAAATAATACTTTCCATGCCTGATTTTGTATGTTGATCCCGTCGGTACCACCCTGGCCTTATACGTTCTGCGGGAAATGAAATTCAAAGCTTTGATGGCGGCATCACCCATCAACACAATGGCCCTGGTGTTGGGGAATAGTTTCAGCTCTTCTTCGAGAGAGTAGGAATGTTTTTCGATTATTGCGCTGGGAATAACCAACCCCTTTCGTGATTGTCTTACTGCCACCGTAAGAAAAGCGCCTTTTCCGAGGATGTTGCTGATGCTTTTGACTTTGATACCCGCGCTATTAAATGCATTGATCATGTTGGTGATGTAGAGGGAATTGGATGAGGAGTAAAAATAATCCCGCATATCCTTTGGAAATGCTTCACATATCATCACAATCTGAATTTTCGCAGGTTCGATTCCGGCCGGCAGAGGTAATTTTTGGGCTTTGGGAATAGGCATGGGTCCTCCAGAGCAGGCCCAGCAAAATTCTAGAATTACTCGCTCCTTCTCAGATGTGTCATTTGTCATGATTTGAATGGATGATTTGACACACCTAATGTAGGCCGCGGGGACAGCCCCTTATCCTGTAACCAATAATCTATTGAACCTTGAGCGCTTCCATGGCGTAGGGTTCGAACTCTTCCACGACACGAGGATCGAACTGGGTGCCGGCTTCCTTTTTGATATACGCGAAGGCGTCCTCGTCCGACCAGTGTTTGCGATAAGGTCGGTCTGAACGCAGTGCATCCCATACATCCGCCACGGCAAAGATGCGGGCCGGTTCTGGAATCACGTTTTCCTTAAGTCCACGGGGATATCCACTCCCATCCCATTTCTCGTGATGGCAATAAGGGATATCCAGGGCTGGCTTAAGAAATTCTATATTGGAAAGAAGGTCGTAAGCGATCAGCGGATGTTGCTTCATGATCTTCCATTCCTTATCGCTTAGCTTTCCCGGCTTGAGGAGTATCTTGTCAGGAATCCCCATCTTGCCAATATCGTGCAGCATAGCGCCTCGGCGGAGGTTGACTAGTTCGCTATCGCTATAACTGAACGCCCTTGCCAAGGTGACCGATAGTTCGGTTACACGTTTCGAGTGGCCCTGCGTTTCGAAGTCGCGTATTTCCAAGGCCTTCGCCCAGCCGTTGATAGTGCGGTCGTAGGCCATCATCAATTCCTGATTGGCTTTTTGCAAATCGCTAAATGTTCGCATGTGAACGATGGCAATGGCCATCTGATTAGCCACGATGTTGAAGTAGTGCAGCCAATCCTTGTTTGGCGTTAGCTTGCTCCGATGAAAGCCCTCTAGCAATCCGAGAGTTTCTCCTCTGGAGACCAATGAGGCGCCCACATAGCTAACGAAGCCTTCTTTTTCCACTAAAGTCCGGCGGACAAATGTAGGCTCGTTGGCCAAATCATCGATTGCTATCGTACGTCGTTCCAAGGCCGCCATTCCTGCAATGCCTTTCCCCATTTTTAAGCTTAAATCCTCCAAGTGGGCTTTTTTGAAACCACTCGAACCGCTGGCTCGCAGATCTTGCGTGACCGGATCAAGCTGTAAGATGGCAACGGCATCCAGATTCAGGATCTGGTGGATTTGTTTCAACACGCTTTCCAAAACTACTGACGCATCGAAGTTTGAGGTGATCGCCCGGTCGATTTGATGCAAGGCATTCAAGCGTTTCAATTGGTCGTGTGCTCGCTCGAGGGCCAGTTTTCTGTCGCTGATGTCCTGTGAGAGCACCAGGATGCCTTCTGGACAAGGTTGGATATGCAATTCGAACCAGCCTTGGTTACCGTTTGGATACTTGAATGGGTTCTCCATGCGATCCGGTTCACGATCCTTCATCACCTTGCGCATTCTTTCGAACAAGGGTGTCTCCTCGATCCCGGGATATGCTTTCATCATCGTATAACCTATTAATTCCTCCCGTGACTTTTGGGCGTGCACGATGGCTGCATCGTTCAAATACAGATAGACCCAGTTAAAATCAATGATCTGGCAACCCTCGAGCAAGTTGTCGAATAGTTCCGTCCTGGATGCGGGGATATTTTGATTGGCGATTGATCCCTCCGTCCTGAGCTCTGGACTGGTAAAAAATGTGTTCTTTACCGACCAAAACTCGTACGGGCAGGGTGATTTTACTCAGATCCTTATGAACAGGCACTGAACATTTTTGAAAGGATACCAAGGCCAGTAAAAAGGGCAGCACTCTAAAAATTTTGATAAGGCCCAGGGAGTAGTTCAGGCTGCAACGGCGTGGGCCATGGCCTCAATGTGTTCCGGCCGCGTGCCGCAGCAGCCTCCCACCAGATGCGCGCCGAACTCGATCCAGTGTTCCGCGAAGCGACAGTAGACCGCGGGCTGCGCCGCCTCGGTCTCGCCCCAGGTCTGGTAGTCCTCGGTGTGCCCGAGGTTGGCATAGACCGCGATCGGCAGCCTGGTAGCTGAGCGTAATTCTTTGAGCGCAACCTGGAGCGTCGGCGCCGGTGTGCAGTTGATACCTAGGAAAGCCGGTCCATGCGGTTCGACGGCTTTCACCGCGGCCGCTATTGATTCGCCTGAAAGCAGATTTCCATCTGGCTTGCAGATAAAGCTGACGCCGAAAGGCAAGCCGGTTTCGCCGGCCGCCTGAGCAGCAGCCTCGGCTTCGACGATGTCTTTCATCGTCTCGATCAGCAGCAAGTCCACGCCCGCGGCGGCAAGGTTGCGCGCCATCTCAGTGTGCGCGCGGAGGTATTCTTGGCGTGAGGATGGTTTGGCTGTGGAGTAGCTATCCTCAAGCGGCGCCATGGAGCCAGCCACCCAGGCCCGCTTGCCGCTGGCCCGCACAGCTTTCTGCGCGATGGTGACCGCCAAGGTTGTCAGCCGGGCTGCCTCGTCGCCCATGCCGAGCTTTTCCAGATTGCAGCGGTGCGTGCGGAAGGTGTTGGTGATGATGACTTCGGCGCCCGCATCCAGATAGTCTCGGTGTACCTGCTCGACAATCTCCGGCGCATCCAGCAGCGCCATGGCCGACCAGATCGGCGTGCTGGTATCCGCGCCGCGGCGCTCGAGTTCGGTGCCAGTAGCGCCATCGAGGATGATGGGGCGCGGGTCAGCGAGACGGGCGAGAAATGGATTCACGGTGTAATTATACAAAAACGTCCAACGGCCGACCGTCAACCTTTATAAGGGGCGCGCCTGTCCGTCTTTGCGAGGAAGGGGAAGCCTTACGAAGCAATCCCCAAGCCTTTTTGCACGTTGAGGCTGGGGATTGCTTCGCCCGCATTGCGGGCTCGCAAAGACGGCAAGGCTGATTGTAGAAGCCTTGGAAATTGGACGTTTATAATCTTGCCCCGATGCTAAGAAGACTTTTCTCTCGCGAAAACCTCTACGCTGTGCTGCTCTGCCTGATCGCCGTTCTGCTGTTGATCATGACCGCCGATGCCAGCCCACTGTGGATCTACCAGGGGTTCTAGCCTTTGACCCTCACGCAAATTTTCATCTTCACCGCGCTGGGCCTGGTCGCCGGGGGTTTCTATAAACGGGTCAACCGCGGCTGGCTGCTGTTCCTTGCCAGCGTGCTGGCCGTTTTTTGGTTGCAGCCCGCTTCCTTGATCCGCAATCTGCCCTTCGTGTTGCCCGCTGCCAGCCTGGGTCTGGCAACCGCAGTGTGGGCGCTCACGCTGCCGAGGGAGACCAAGATCAGCCGCCAGGATTGGTGGGCGGCCGGGATTCTTGGTGGCCTGATTCTGCTCGTCAGTGCCACACGTTTTATTGAACCGCTGAGTGATTTATTGGCCGTTCGGCCACCGGCTGTGGATTTCGCCGCCATCTTTGTTCTGGTTTTGGCTCTGTTTGCTGGGCTGCTATTTTGGCTGGTTCGTGGCCGGATGTTGGCTCTTTATTTATCTATCATGCTCATCGTTGCAATCCTAATTGTGATTAAGTCCCCGCCATTGGCGCAGGCAGCCAGTGGCGCGTTGCGCTCTCTCTCGGGACAGGATCCGGCACTGGCCAGCCCGCTGGATTTTGGCTGGCTAGGCTTCTCGTATATTGCGTTCCGTTTGATTCACGTGTTGCGCGACCGGGCCGCCGGGCGCCTGCCTGCAGTTTCGCTGCGCGATTTCGTCACTTATATTGTCTTCTTTCCCGCGCTCACCTCAGGCCCCATTGACCGAGTGGAGCGGTTCACCCCGCAACTCCAAACCGATTTCCTGCTGGATAGCGATCAATTGCTGACTGCGGGCAGGCGACTGATTACGGGTCTTTTCATGAAGTTTGTGCTGGCGGATGCCCTGGCTTTCTTTGCACTCAACGCTGTCAATGCTTGGCAGGTGCAGTCTGCCGGCTGGATGTGGCTTCTGCTGCTAGCTTTTTCCTTCCGTATTTTCTTCGACTTTGCCGGGTACACGCATATCGCCATCGGGCTGGGCATGCTGTTTGGCGTAGTCCTTCCTGAGAACTTCGATCAACCCTATCTCAAACAAAACCTCACTGCCTTTTGGAACTCTTGGCACATGACCCTTACGCAATGGGTCCGTTCCTACTATTTCAATCCAGTTGCACGGTGGTTGCGCGCGCATAAGATTCCAATATTACTGGTGATCCTTTTCGGGCAATTGACCACGATGGGGCTGATTGGCCTCTGGCACGGGATCACTTGGAATTTCATCACCTGGGGCTTTTGGCATGGAGCGGGGTTGTTTATTCACAATCAATGGACGGCTTTCAGCAAAACACGGCCATTTTCACTTTCTCCCTCGATCACAGTTCCGCTTGGCATCATCGCGACGTTTGCGTTTGTCACGATTGGCTGGGTCTGGTTCGCGTTGCCGCAACCAGCGGATGCCGCCCGCGTTTTTAGTGTTCTGGTCGGGATGAAATAATGGACAGTCAAAAGATCTCCTTTGTCCGGTTAATAGTAAAAGCGGCCCTTCTCTTTACGGTTGTGATTTTGTTGTTCGGTGCCGTCAATCCGATGCCCGCTATCGGACACATGACACTCTACAACTGGCTGCTGCCGGGCCGCGAACGGCTGCCTTATGGCGACGACCCCGAGCGTTCCTATAATCTCAACCTTTACAGCCTGGAGGCCATGTTTGCATCGCACAAGCTGGCGGGTACGTCGAAGGCTGCAGACGAGTTTCGTGTCTTCGTGATCGGCGATTCTTCTGTATGGGGATTCCTTCTCGAGAACAAGGATACGCTCGCCGGCGCGCTGAATGCGGCTAGCCTGCATTCTGCGGACGGGCGCCGCGTGGTCTTTTACAATCTTGGTCACCCTACGATTTCGCTGACCAAGGATTTGATGATCCTCGATTACGCCATGCAATACGATCCTGACCTAATCTTATGGCCGGTGACGCTCGAGGCATTTCCATTGAGCAAGCAAACCTCATCGCCGCTGGTGCAGAACAATGCCAACCGCGTGCGCGAATTAATCTCACGATTCGATTTGCCCGTCGACCCAAACAATGTGGATCTAGTTGCACAAGATTTCTGGGACCGCTCATTGATCGGCCAACGGCGCAACTTGGCCGACATCGTCCGCTTGCAGCTTTATGGCTTCATGTGGGCTGCTACCCGAATTGACGTGCACATTCCGGAGGAAATAAAGCTCCGCGCGGTCGACCTGGAGGCCAGCGAAGATTTTGCCGGTTTGCAGCCGCCCGAGTTGCGCGCCGTAGATCTGGCCATCGATGTGCTGGCCGCTGGCATCCAGCGAGCCGGCGATGTGCCAGTGCTGGTCATTAATGAACCGATATTCGTTAGCGATGGCGCCAACAGCGAAATCCGCTACAACTCTTTTTACCCGCGTTGGGCCTATGACTCCTATCGTTCGTTGTTACAAGAGCAAAGCCAGCAGAGCGGCTGGAATTATGTCGACCTTTGGCAGGCAGTGGCCAATTCGGAGTTCACCAATACACCTATCCACCTGACTCCTCAGGGTACACTAGAGTTGACTGATGCCACCCTCGCCGTATTCGATGATCAATTCAAACTTCAACCTTAAACCAAGAAAAGCTTTGCTTTTCGCAGTTGCAAGGAGATCAAAGGCCGACGAAGCCATCTTTATGTCCAAACCCCTTGTCTACCTGCTTTCCTGTTTATTCGTCTTCTTTCTTGCCGCCTGCGGTGCTTCGGCTGGATCGCCGGAAGGCGCGGTGGAAACTTACCTGCAAGCGGTTATCTCCATCGATGAGGTGGCCGCGGTAAATGCGTCCTGCTCCGCCTGGGAGCAGCAAGCTATCCTGGAGAGCGCGGCTTACGAAGGCGTCGAAACGCGGTTGGAGAACTTGGATTGCCAGGTGGTGTCCCAAGACGGTAACAGCGCTCAAGTGAGCTGCACCGGCCAGATCGTATACAGCTATGCGGGTGGTGAGGATCAAATTGATGAATTAGGTGGGCGTTTATTCAGCGTCGTTGTCGAAGGAGGCGAATGGAAGCTGTGCGGAACGGGCAGCCAGCCATCGGAAGCAGGCAGCCAGGTGGCTGCCCAGGAACCGACCTCCACGCCGGCGCCACTGCCAACTGACACCAGTGAACCAACCGAAGTCCCGACACCCGATTACACCCCGACTCCGGACCTGCGCCCGCTACCTGCTGACTGGCGAAACTGGCCCATCGTGCCAGTCCTCAGTCCCTGGTTGGCGGAGGTCTATGCACGCGGCCTGGAGCAGGGAAACAACCCGCAACACTTTTCCGTTGTTGGGGATTGCCAAAATATCCCCAATGCCTTTATGGGCTTCTACGACGTGAAAGACCGATATTATTTCGCGGATGATGAGCAATATTTGCAAGAAACCGTCGATTACTTTGCGGGATCCTGGGGACGGGACGGCTTGGCCGTAGGAGGGGGATTCAACTTCCCAGCCATCTTCACCCCGCTTCGGGCTGACCCGGAACTCTGTGAGGATGGAGAAACTCCAATTGCCTGTGAGATTCGGACCTACAAACCATCCTACGTTATCATCTCAATGGAGTTTGTCTATGAGGGAAGGACAGCTGAGAATTACGATCAATATTTACGCCAAACCGTGGATTACGCGCTTTCGCAAAATGTTATCCCGATCCTGATGACAAAGGCCGATAATGTAGAAGGCGGGCACCGCATTAATCTGGCCACAGCCCAAGTGGCGTATGATTATGACATCCCGCTGATCAACTGGTGGCGCGATGCCCAATCGCTGCCCGGCAATGGCCTCGATCGGGAGCGAGGAGCATCAAGTGTGCCCCAATATTTCTATATCACCACCGAGGCTTGGACTGAACGTTCCTACATTGCTCTGAAAACATTGGACGCTCTTCGAACAGCATTAATAGAATTCGGTGCTGGAGGATGAATGAAGCAGGAACTCATCGGAAAACTCAATACGTATATCACTGGCCAAATTCTCAAGCGCCCGGACAAGACGCTGAATCCCAATGAGCCCTTGATCTCCGGCGGGCTCATCGATTCGTTTTCTCTTGTGGACTTGGCCATGTTCGTCGAGCAGACCTGGGGCGCGAAGTTGGCCGATACGGAATTAAACGCGCAGACCTTTGATACGTTAAACCAATTAGCCGACCTCATCGAATCCCGTTTATAGCTTTTTGATACGCAATACGCAACACGGAATATTCCGTATTGCGTGTTGCGTAATTATTTCCCTTCGAAATCCCTCAAATACTTTTCTCTATTATCGCTCCTGGCGTGCTTGCCGCTGGAGGTCTTGACGATCCAGCCTTTGGGCACAAAGCGCAAGTCACCTAGCGTCACTTCGGTTTCCTGCACAATGTGAGCGCGCAGCTCGCGCTCCACTTCGGCGAGATCGGCGCCTTCAGTCGGCTCAGCGACCACCACCACCTTCTCTGAGCCCAAACGCTCGTCCAGGACGCCGAAGGCCACCGCCCGGCCTGGATGGATGCCCGGGGTGCGATCGGCGATGGCCTCGATATCTTGTGGGTAGATATTTTTGCCGCCTACGATGATTAAGTCCTTTTTACGGCCCGTGATATAGAGCTCGCCATCGGCAAGGTAACCCATGTCGCCGGTGAGATACCAGCCATCCTTGGCGATCGCTTGCTCGGTGAGATCTGGCCGCTTGTAATAGCCGCTCAGCATGAACTCGCTGCGCAGGGCGATTTCCCCCACGCGTCGATCGGGCAGGGGGTTGCGATCCGCGTCCATGATGCGCAGCTCGACGGTATCGATCGCCGGCCCACAGCTCACGAAACCTTTGCCGTTCGTAGCGGGGATCGCTTCGCCGCGTTCCTGCACTGCAGTAATCTCCACGGTGTCGACGTGGGGTGGGGCGCCAAGTTGCGTTTGTGTCACCCCGAAGGTGTTCTCTGCCATAGCATAACTAACCGCCAACGCATTGGGCGAAAACCCGTAGGGCACCAGCTTATCGAGCAGCATCTGGTGGCTTTCTGCATATACCGGCTCGGAGCAATTGATCGCTGCCCTCCAGCTTGAGAGATCCAGACCCTCCATTGGTCGAAATGTGCGCGCAATATGGTTGTAGGCAAAGTTGGGCAGCCAACATAATGTTCCGCGGTATTGGCTGATGGCATCCAGCAACATGCCCGGCTGCTTGACCCATTCGAATGGCGACATCAGCACCAAACCCGTGCCGCTGACGATGGGCATCACAAATCCCGCTATCAGCCCCATATCGTGATACAGCGGCAACCAGCTCACGACGACATCTTTGCCTGGGTCCAGCCCAATAGATCCACCGTAGGCCGCGATCTGCCTGAGCACGGCGCGGTGCGAGAGCGCCACGCCCTTTTGCAGTCCGGTGCTGCCGGAACTGTGCTGGAGTAGGGCGATGGAATCAGGAGAAACATCCAAAGTCCCACGTCCAGAGCCTGCCCTGAGCGAAGCGAATGGGTCCCGCGTCGCGGACTTTTCACCCGACGTTGGACGTAGGAGGTGGGACGAATCCAACAATTGGACGTCAAGACCCGCTAATAGAGCGGATAGAGGCGCGCAATTCTCCGAATAAGTAACTACTGCCTTCGCCCCCGAATGCTCAACCAGCAGCTTGACCCGTTCGCGGTATAGCACGGGGTCCAGCTTTTCGGTGAGGAAGGGGAAAATCGAAGGGACCGCGCCCAGCAACGCGGCGCCCCAGAACGAATAGATCAATTCCAGCGAATGCTGCAGCACCAGGATCACCAGGTCACCGGGGCCGACGCCGCTGTCGGCCAGGCGGGCAGCGGCTAGGCTGGCTTCATGCATCAATTGGCCAGTGGTAATCTGTTTATGTTCGCCGCGCTCGATGAAGGTGACAGCTACCGCGTCGGGTGCCTGGATTGCGCGTTCGGTGAGTGCGCTGACCAGTGTTTGAGTTTCGGTAAGGGGCAAGGACATCGGCGATATTTTAGCAGGACATTGCATCCCCGCTTTTTAATACAGAAATGGCCATAGCTGGATTGCAGAACTTGGTTATTTGGAAGACTACGCTATAGGGTTTCCTCGCAGATTGCCGTATTCCTTGGGTAAAGAGTTTCAAACCCGCTCGGAATGACAAGTAGAGAAAAGAGACGGCGCTGTGCGCCGTCTCTTTTTGGTCAGCGAGAGTTCGCTCCCACCAGGAGCAGTGGGGTGCCGCTGCGTTTCTTTACAGGGGAAGGAAACATCTTTTCGAATTCTTCGCGGGTCAGGGTCTCGACCTCGATCAGTTTCTTGGCAATCTTGTGCAGCTGCGCCTTGTACTTGGTCAGCGTCTTCTTGGCGCGGGAAAGGGCTTCGCTGACCAGCTTATAGACTTCTTCGTCGATCAGTTCGGCAACCGAGTCGGAATAGTCACGCTGCTCGGAAATTTCGCGGCCCAGGAAGACAAGTTCTTCTTTTTGGCCGTACACGCGCGGGCCCAGCTGGCTGCTCATTCCCAAACGGGTAACCATTTTGCGGGCGACCTGCGTCACGCGCTCCAGATCATTCGACGCTCCGGAGGTGATGTCGTCGAAGACCAGCTCCTCCGCGGCGCGTCCGCCAAGGGCAAAGGCCATATCGTCCAGCAGTTTGGCGCGGCTCATCAGGCTGCGATCTTCGTCGGGCAAAGCCAAAACGTAGCCTCCAGCCAAGCCGCGCGGCACGATGGTTACCTTGTGCACTGGGTCGCAGTTGGGTAGGGCATGCGCAACAATGGCGTGCCCGGCTTCGTGATAGGCCACCACGCGTTTTTCCTCGGGGCTGATGACGCGGCTCTTGCGCTCCGGCCCGGCGATGAGGCGCTCGATGGCTTCTTGGAATTCGGGTTGTCCGATACTCTTTTTATTGCGGCGGGCCGCCAGGATAGCTGCTTCATTCACCAGGTTTTCCAGATCGGCGCCCACAAAGCCCGGGGTACCGCGAGCCAATAGCCCGAGATCAACATCCTTGCCCAATGGCTTGCCGCGCACGTGCACCTTGAGGATTTCCTCGCGGCCATGCACGTCGGGCGCGTCCAAAATGACGCGGCGGTCGAAGCGGCCGGGGCGCAGCAGCGCCGGGTCGAGAATATCGGGGCGGTTGGTGGCGGCGATCATGATGATGTTGGTGTCCGTATCGAAACCGTCCATCTCCACCAGCATTTGGTTGAGGGTCTGCTCGCGTTCGTCATGGCTGCCGCCGAGTCCGGCCCCGCGTTGACGGCCGACAGCGTCGATTTCGTCAACAAAGACAATGCACGGTGAATGGCGTTTGGCCTGATCGAAGAGGTCGCGCACGCGGCTGGCGCCCACGCCCACGAACATTTCTACGAATTCAGAACCGGAAATTGAGAAGAAGGGTACGCCAGCCTCGCCAGAGACTGCTTTAGCGAGCAGCGTTTTGCCGGTTCCGGGCGAGCCGACCAGCAGCACGCCTTTGGGAATGCGTGCGCCCAACGAAATAAATTTGTCGGGCTCCTTGAGAAATTCCACCACTTCCTGCAAATCGACTTTGGCCTCTTCCACGCCGGCGACGTCGTTGAAGGTTACGGTTGGATTTTCACCGGTGAACATTCGCGCTCGCGACTTGCCGAAGGACATGGCCGCGTTATTGCTGCCCTGTGCCTGGCGGAATACGAACCAAAAGACGCCAGCCAGGATTAGGAACGGCAATACGTAGCCGAGGGCAGTAAACACGCCCAGCCAGGCGCTCGGCGGCTGTACTTCGATGTCGACGTTTTCGGGGCCAAGTTGTTCGGGGGTGACACCCAGAGCCAACAACTGCTCTACGGTGGTGGCGTTGGGCTCTTTTTGGGCAATGCGCTCTTCGCCGTTCTGATAGATGATAGTCAGCTGCTCTTCATCGGCATCCTCTTCATCGGTAACGACGCGGGCTACCAAGCCGGCCTGGATGTCGGCGGCCACCTGGTTCAGGTTCAGGGCTTCCTGCTGGTTGAATTGCTGCTGGTAATTGAAGAAGACAAAAAAGACCAGGGCGGCAAACAGTAAAAGGTAAAGCAGCGAAATTCGGCTGCGCGGGGTGTTCACAATTATTCCTCCATAAAAAAGCCTGCCCTCGAGCGTTGCGAAGGGCGGGTCAAGCTATCAGGCATCGGATGATTATACCAACGTCGATATGGCTGCTAGAGTTGGATGGCCCTTCTAATAGTTTTCTTACGAGCGTTGCAGCTTCTTATCGTAAGAAACGGAGTCGAGGCTTTAGCCGGGTTCTTGATACCCGGCTAAAGCCTCGACTCCTGTTTATAACTAGGCGCCAATTTTAGTGCGCCATCTTCTTCGCCTTCCGAGCCGGGGAGAAAAACAGCAGGGCGATGCCGCCGAGGGCGGAGAAAACCACACCGTACACAAAGACTGCTTCGTGGTTGACCAGGTCCCACAGTTGGCCGGCCACAATGCTGGCGACTAGCCCGCTGAGGCCTACGGTGGCCGAGTACCAGCCGATGCCGCTGGCGCGAAGATGTGGCGGGAAGAAATCGGAGGCGAAGGCCTTGCCCACGGAGCGAAAAATGCCTTGATGGAGACCGTAGAAGATGAAAAGGATGCCGATGAGCAGCAAATTGCTGCTGAACGCAAAACCCAAGTAGGTGATGACGAATATGACGAACGCGATCAGCAGGATATTCTTGCGACCAAAACGGTCCGAAAGGGAGCCGGAAGGATAAGAAATGAGCGCGGCTACCAGATTGAAAAAGGCATAAATCAGGATGGTGAGTTCCAGTGAAGCGCCAATGTCCTGGGTTTGCAGGATGAGGAAGGAATTGCTGGAGTTGCCAACGCCGAACAACGCAGTGATCCCCAGGTATTTCCAATAGTCAGCAGGGAATCTGCGGATCTTGATATCAAGTTTGGTTTTTGCGCCAACGCGAGTTTTTCCCTCCTTAACCAACAAGATCATTAGCAGGGCCAAGACGCCGGGGACGAAGGCAATCAAGAAGATCGTACGGATTGGCGTCGCAAAGGAGGCAAGCAACAAAATCGTCAGGAGCGGACCCAGGAAGGCGCCCAGGTTGTCGCCGATACCCTCGAGGCCGAAGGCGGCGCCGCGGCTCTTCTCGCCTGCGGAGGCGGCGATCAGCGCGTCGCGCGGCGCCGAACGTGTGCCGGTGCCCAGGCGGTCCAGCGAGCGGGCCGCCAGCACACCTTGCCAAGCGGTGCTGAGACCGATCAGCGGCTTGGAGAGCGCAGCCAGCGCGTAGCCAAGCAAGGCAATAGGTTTTCTACGCTGCAGCTTGTCTGAGATCCAGCCCGAAAAACCCTGCATGATGTTTTGGATGGCAACGGCGAAGCCCTCGATGACGCCAACTACAGACCCGCCACTCTTCAGCGTCTGGGTGAGGAAGACCGGCAGGATGGGATACAACATCTCGGTGGAGATGTCCGCGAACAGGGAAGCGAACGCCAGAAGCCAGGTGTTGGTAGTTAAGCCGGAAGATGGTTTTGTTCTCTTATTGGGCATATCTCATTTCTACTCTTGATTTGTCACTCTGAGCAAGCTAAGGCTGCCGCGGGCAGCCGTGCGCCAGCGAAGAGTCCATCCTTAACTCGCTAACCTTCAAACAAATCTTTGCTCAAATCCTCAACTTGGCTTGTTGTTCGAGTTCAAGATGGATGCTTCGCGACGGTTTCACGCGAGCGTGAAGCCTGCTCAGCATGACAAAAGGGGCGTATAGCATACTCGTCGCGCTGTCCCTCTTTTGGCTTACGCTGACGAATCCTTGCCGCGGCCCCAGATCAGGCCTTCAATGAAGCGCCAGATGCGTCGCAATAGAGACCGCAGGGCGGCCAGGCGAACATACGGGCGCAGACGAATGGGCTTGGCCTCTTCAAACGGTCCGGTCCAGTGAACGGCCACGGCGCCCCAAGTGAGCCCAGCGCCGAAGCCAACCATCACGGTGTTGTCGCCGGGGTGTAGCAGACCCTGCTCGGCCGCCTCGCATACGGCAATAGGAATCGATGCCGTGGAGGTGTTCCCGTATTTATCCACGTTCACCACGAAGCGTTCCATGGGCAGTCTGAGCCCCCGGGCGGCCGCTTGGATGATGCGCAGGTTGGCTTGATGCGGAATGATGAGCTGAATGTCATCAGTTTTTAGACCGGCTTTTTCGATGGCTTCTTTTGAAGCCGAGGCCATCACTCGAGTGGCGAAACGGAAAACCTCGTTGCCGCTCATGTGGATGAAATGCAACCCGTCCAATACCGTCTGGGAGGTAGCCGGATGGGCCGAACCTCCTCCAGGGATCGAGAGCAAATCTGCACCTGAGCCGTCGGAACGCATCACTGCGGAGAGCACCCCGCCGGGTTCTTCGCGCGCCTGTAAGACAAATGCGCCGGCGCCATCGCCGAACAGGATGCAGGTGCTGCGGTCGGTCCAGTCGACGATGCGAGACAAGGTCTCGGATCCGATGACCACCGCATTTTGGATGGAACCGGAACGAATGGCCTGGGAGGCCATGTTGAGCGCGAAGATGAAACCAGTGCAGGCGGCGGAAAGGTCGAAGGCGCCCGCTTTTTCGGCGCCCAGCCGGTCTTGCACGATGCTGGCTGTGGAGGGAAAGGTGTATTCGGGAGAAGAAGTCGCCACCACAATAAGATCGACCTCGGTGGGGGGCAACTTAGCCAAGCGCAGCGCATTGGTGGCAGCTTCCGTGGCCAGGGAGGCAGTGGTGTCATTCTTGCCGGCGATGTGGCGCTGGCGGATACCGGTACGCTCGCGGATCCACTCATCATTGGTGTCCACCATTTGAGCAAGGTCGTCGTTGGTCAGCACCTTCTCGGGGATGGACATACCCCATCCGGTAATGTGCGCGTAAGGCATTGTTAGCTGGCCTTTAAACCATTGTGAACCAAGGAAGGCTCTGCCTTCCGCAGTTGCGAGAGCCTGTCCCGAGAAGCCGCAGTGCGGCGAGGAGGGAAGCCGAGCGCAAGCGCGGCGACGTGGCAACCTCCAAGCTCAACCATTGTGAGCCGCTTCGCGGCGACGAGGCAAAGCAATCCCCAAGCTGTTTTTGCCTGAGCCGACGATCAACGTGGCATTGTGGCCCCCGAAACCAAATGAATTCGTCATAACGAGATTCATCTCTTTTGCACGCGCTTTATTAGGAACGATATCCAGGTCGCATTCGGGATCGGGGATCTGGTAATTGATGGTGGGCGGGATGATGCTGTCGCGCATGGCGAGCAGGCAGAAGACGGTTTCAATTGCCCCCGCCGCGCCGATCATATGCCCGGTCATCGACTTGGTGGAAGATACGGGGATGTCGTAAGCGAGTTCGCCAAAGGCAGTCTTGATAGCGGCGGTTTCACTCTTATCGTTCAGTGGAGTGCTGGTGCCATGCGCGTTGATGTAATCGATCTGCTCTGGTTTCAGGTCGGCATCGTTGAGCGCCATGCGCATACAGTCGGCGGCTCCGCGCCCATTTTCCGAGGGCGCAGAAATGTGATAGGCATCGTTGGTGCAGCCGTAGCCTAAGATCTCTCCGAGGACGTCGGCGCCACGTGCTTGCGCATGTTCCAGCGATTCCAGGACCAAAACGGCTGCGCCTTCCCCGGTCAAAAAGCCATCGCGCGTTTTATCGAAGGGGCGCGAAGCATGTTGTGGGTCGTCATTGCGCGAGCTAAGCGCGGTCATGTTCCCGAGTCCGGCGATTGCCATCGGATTGATGGCGGCTTCTGAACCACCTGCCAGCATCACATCGGCCTGGCCGCGGCGAATGACTTCGGCGGCTTCCCCGATGGCGTTACCGCCGCTGGCGCAGGCAGAGACCACGGCGATGTTAGGCCCTTGGATCTTGAGGTGGATCGCTATCATGCCACCTGCAGAATCGGGGATCATCATCGGCACGGTGAAGGGGCTTACCCGATCGGGATTGCCACCGAAGAACACACGCGCTTGTTCAAAAATGGTGTTGGAGCCGCCAATGCCGCTGCCAACGATGGCGCCAATGCGATGGCGGTTTTCGTCGGTGATGGGCAAGGCGGCGTGCTTCACGGCTTCCAGCGCGGAGGCCACTGCCATTTGGGTGAAACGGTCCATATGGCGGGCATCGCGGTGGCCGAACAGGGCCTTGGCGTCGAAACCTTTTACTTCCGCGGCGATTTGATTTTTGTATGGGCTGGGATCGTAGGCGGAGATGCGGCCGCCGCCAGAGACCCCGGCGAGGATAGCGGACCAAGTGGTGTTTACATCGTTACCAAGAGGGCTAATGCAGCCAAAGCCGGTGACGACGACGCGTTTTCTGGAAGATTCACTCATTTTGGCTAGTGGGATTTATAACACGGTCGGGGTTTATAAGGATACGGGGATGAATAAACAGGCAGTGGGAGCATAGGGGCAAGCAAAGGTAGGGTTTTATTGATCAGCGTTTATCCGCGGTTTTCTATTAGCCTATGACGTCAAGACCACTGGACTTCGGGACATCCAAGTCCAGTCTAAGTTTCTTGATTTGTCCCCACCACCCACACCGCTGGCAGCGCTACACATTGGCCGCAGCCGATAGCCGGTTCCACAACCTGGCAGGCGCACTTACTGCATTCCGCCCGCATGCGCACTTCAGGCCGCATGAAAAAGATGGGGCGCTCGAGCCGGGGGATCAGGGTCTGGTGCTCGCAGGCGTTGGCTTGCAGGATATCGGGCACAGGGCACTCGTTGCATAGGTCCGGTGTCCAGCGCAGCTTGTGGGCCTCCAGCAAGCGGCAACGTTCGATGTGGCGACCGCGAAAATAATCGCCAAAAAAATGCCGGCATTCCTTACCGGCAGGGGTCAACATAGATTCGCGATTATAGCAATCGGGGAGGTGTCTTGAAGTCTGGAGATCTTGAAGCCTGGAAGTCTAGATGTCAGAGAGTTCTTTTGACGTCCAGACCGCTAGACCTCCGCACTGCCAGACTTCTTTATGCTCGTGTAACATACTCGCCGGTACGAGTATCTATCCGGATCAAATCGCCCTGATTAATGAAGGCGGGTACGTGCACCTTCAAGCCGGTCTCGGTGGTGACCAGCTTGCTGACGCCAGTAGCGGTGTCGCCGCGCACGGCCGTCTCCGCTTTGGTGACTTCGAGGTCGACGGTGGTGGGCAACTCGACGTCCAAGGGTGTACCTTCATATAAGGTGAGCTTAACCTCCATGCCGCTTTTAAGGTAATTCACCGCGTCGCCCAATACTTCAGCGGTGAGCCCGGGCTGGTCGAAGGTCTCTTGGTCCATAAAGACGTAGCGGTCGCTGTCCTGGTAGAGATATTGGACGTTGTGAAAATCAAGGCGTACGTCCTGCACGCGAGTGCCGGAGCTGAAGGTTTTGTCTACTACGGCGCCGCTGCGCAAATCGCGGGCTTTTACGCGGATCGTGGCGTTGCCGCGGCCCGGTTTGTTGTGGGTGTAGTCCAATACTTTGTACAGGCGGCTATCCAGCTCAAAGGTCACGCCTTTGCGCAGGTCGTTCACGTCGATCATTGATGCTCCTTAGGCCTATTCGGGAAATTCCGCAAAAATTATAGCTGAGGAGTGGGAAGGCAGCAATGCGAGTTCATCCCCCTCGCTTCGTGTACCTCTCTCCGGCAAGCTGGAAGAGCAGTACAACTGTCTAGAATGGGACAATCGGGGGAAGATGGGCACGCCGCCTTAATGGTAGACTCCCCGAGGTAGAGTGGAGATGTAAATGGTCACTGGCGAACTGCGAAAGGTTGTCTGCGTAGAAGACGAGCCTGAGATGATCGATCTCATCCAGCTCATCTTAAAACGCAAGGGCTTCGAAGTGATTGGCGCCCACGGCGGAGTAGAAGGACTGGCGACGATCAGGTCGGTGAAACCCGACTTGGTGCTCCTGGACTTGATGATGCCAGAAATGGACGGCTGGCAGGTTTACCAGCAGCTCAAAGCCGACGAAACCACCGCGGATATTCCCGTGATCGTGGTGACGGCCAAGGCGCAGAACATTGATAAAGTTTTAGGCCTACACATCGCCAAGGTGGATGACTACATCCCCAAACCATTCAGCCTGCAGGAACTAGTGGACCGAGTGGAGACGGTGCTCAAGCGTCATAAAGAGGCGCGCAGGGAGGTGAACTAAGATCCGACATGCGTCTTGCATCGATCAAGAATCTTAGCCGGCCGCTCAGGCAGCCGCTCAGCGTTCGCTATTGCGAACGTTTTTTATGCAAGCTGCGCGGCCTCATGTTCCAGACGAATTTGGCGCCCCACGAAGGGTTGCTGCTGGTGGAAACCAAAGCCAGCCGCTGGAATACAGGCATCCATATGTTAGGGATGTTTTTCGACCTCAGCATTATCTGGTTGGATGGCGATCTCAAGGTTGTGGACAAAGGAATGGCGCGGCGCTGGCGTTCGTTTCTGTTCCCGCGTAATCCCGCCCGCTATGTGATAGAGTGTGTGGTTTCCCGCTATGAAGAATTCCAACTCGGCGACCAACTCGCATTTGAAAAAACTGAATAAGACTGGCTTATTTGCTGTAATGCTCCTGGGTCTGGCGGCTCTAGCCGTTAAGCCCGCCTCCGCACAAGAGCCTGGCAGCGTACGCTACGTGGTACAGCCCGGGGATACACTTTCCAGCATTTCAACACGGTTCGATGTTTCCGTGGCAGATATTGTGCAAGCCAGCGGGATCAGCGACCCAAATAATTTGCATCCTGGAGATATCCTGGTTATTCCCGGTATCGATTGGATTACGGGTACTTTAATTTTGGAACCTGTTCCATTGGGCGAATCCTATCTGAGTCTCAAGCGCCGATACTTGCTTTCTGATGGCGACATGGCGCGCCTCAATCGTTTTTCCAGCACAAGTCCAGAGCAGATCTACGCCGGCTTTCAGGTGATGCTGGCCACCGAACGAGGCGAACTAGCGAACAGCGCCCGGGCCGCGGTGGCAGCCGGGGAAAGCCTGTTGGAACTCGCCGCCATTTCTGGCGATAACCCCTGGCGGCTGGCGGCAGTGAACCAGTTGCCGGGAACTTGGGCGACTGTGCCAGGCGATGTGGTGTTCACGCCAGGGCGCGAGGGCGCGGGGCCCGGTGGGCTGCCATCTCCGATCACAGCACTTAGCGTGGACGAACCGGGCTTTGTTCAGGGGCACACTGCGATGCTTTCCATCACTGGTTCGACGGATCTGAGCCTGGGTGGCGAATTAATCGGCCACCAGTTGCATTTCTTCTCCGAGGGT
>JAMCZK010000012.1 GCA_023485685.1 Chloroflexota bacterium
ATCTGGCGCCCGCGTTGTTTACCTGTTTATTTTTTCTCATGTACTAATCCCAAATCTCTAATCTCCACTGATATCAACGCTATAATTGCTAATTACCG
The DNA here is from genome assembly GCA_023485685.1 of Chloroflexota bacterium. GTDB lineage: Bacteria > Chloroflexota > Anaerolineae > Anaerolineales > UBA11579 > JAMCZK01. Next base: position 99 of record JAMCZK010000012.1, read on the forward strand.
ATTACCTGTTCCCTTTACTAGTCTCTAATCTCCAATCTCTATTTTTCCGCCACTAATACCCCCGCTCAAGGTCGATCTTGTTCAGCAATTCTTCTCCGCCGATATAGCGCCGCAGGTTTTCCTTAAACAAAGCAAATGCCCGTTCCACATAGTGGGGGCTCAATCCTGCGACGTGAGGGGAAATGAGCACATTGGGCATTTCCCACAATGGATTGTCGGCAGGCAATGGTTCTTCTGCAAATACATCCAATCCCGCGCCGGCTAGTTGTCCTTTTTCCAGTGCGTGGATTAATGCTTCCTGGTCTACAACGCCGCCGCGTGAAACATCCACCAGCACGGCGTTGGGCTTCATGGCGGATAGCTGCTTGGCGCCCAGCATGCCGCGCGTCTCCTCGGTCAATGGTACGGTTACAACCACATAGTCGCATTCCTTGAGAAGACTGCGCAGGGCCTTGCCCGGATACAGCCGCCGCGGTAAATCGGCGGCCGGGTCACCCTGGCCGTCCACCTGGTAGTCTGCCGATCCCGCTCGCAGCAGGTCGCGTTTATTGGCCAAAATGGTCACGCCGAACGATTGCAGCATCCTGGCCAGTCGTTGGCCAACGCTGCCATAGCCGATTATCCCTACAGTGCTGTTGATTAATTCCTTGGGTATGTAGCGTTGGGTGCGTTGTGTAGCCCATTGGCTGCGGCTCTGGTCGGCAACCATTTCGGGCAGGTGATGGCCAATGGCCAGCATTAGCGCCAGCGCGTGTTCCGCCACCTGGGGCGCATTGGCGCCGCTCAGTGTGGTGGCTTGCACCTTCGCTTGGCGGAGAATTGCTTGCTCCAAATGTTCTTCGACGCCCGCCAGGTGGAACTGGATCCAGCGCAGTTTCGGCGCCTGCTCCGGCTGGGGCAGGGCGCGGAAGGTGTATAGGATTTCAACTTGCGCCCAGACCCCCTCAGGCAGATCCTGGCCGTGGGCTAATGGATGGGAGATGACCTTGAAATCAGGCCCAAGGGATTGCAATTCATCCAGTTGCTCCTGGTTGAATTGCACCGTTATTAGGATTTGGCGTTCTTTGCTCATATTGATTTAAACGATAACACCGCAGCAATCACTTGGTCACTCAACTGATTTCACCACGGAGACTTTAAATCTTATTCTCCGTGTCTCAGTGTCGGAGCCTGCCCTGACCCTGAGCGAGGGGGAAGCGAATGGGGACACAAAGAATGGTATTATCCTTTTCCTTGTGCTTTTATTTGCGGAGATTATACTGAACGAAGCAAAGCGTTCGGGACTGGCGCCTGTCAGCCGCCGGAAACTGCAAAACCGGGCAAAGCGAACCGTAGGGAAGGCTCCGCCCTGAGTGCAACGAAGGGTTTAGAATTCATATGATCACAGCAGGCGATAAATCTTTGATGTCACCTCAAGATCGCAGCGAAGGTGCCTGAAACCTGTCCCCCCAGTAATCCGCCAACGGCAACTTATTTCCTGTTCGAAATTATTGACGTCGGGCACAGGGACAGGCTTCTGTTCCTTCACCGCCATCACACGATCCTGCTAGATCTCATTGCTGGCAGTGATGCCTCGCGTCGGAACCCGTCCCTACGAAAACATCGACTCCGTGGTTTGTATGTGCCGGGATGTAAAAAAGCCCGGCCATTTGCTGGGCGGGCTTTGGAAAATGTTTATATTCAGTTCTGCTATCGGTAATCAATCTTTCGCTTGGATTTCTACCCAAAACCAGGCTCGTCCATCCGGCCCTAAGCCAAAAAGAACGCCGGCATCACTGCGGAGCAACCAGTAGCCTTTGTAAGTTCCTGCTTTGTCAGGCGCTTGCATCTGCACCTCAATAGTTAAATGTTCACCGGGCAAAATTTCAACGTCGGTAAATTCAGAGAAAGGTATCGTACCTTTGGTACCAAAGGTTTCCCCTTGTTGCCAGACCAACGAAAACCCTTGTGTCCAGCTACAGGTGCCAACATTCTTGAACGTCCAAATCTTTTTAAAATTCTCGTTGATCTCGATCTTGGTTCCATCGGGGATCGTTTCATATCCTAATTCTGCTCTTACGCAACCTGTCCTGCTGCCACCGGTTCCCCCGCCAGATACTTGTTGCTGGGTGGGCGAGGGGGTTGCCGTTGGCGGGGTGCCTGTGATTGTTGGCGTATTTGTGGGAGGCAATGGAGTGTTGGTTGCCGTGGGCGGCACAGGAGTGGCTGTTGCCGTCGGCGGTGCTACGGCGGCAGTTTGGGTGAGGCTGTCTGCAAAGATTTGGGCGGCCTGGGTGAGAACCGCTGCGGAATTTTCTTCCGCAGAGGCGCCACAGGCGCTCAGCAGTATTGCCGCCAAAGCCAAGGGAAGCAGGGTTAATACACGGGTTTTGTTCAATTTTGACCTCGGGTGGGCTGGTAGCCCGGGATTGAGGGGTAATTATATCCCCCGCATGATAGGTCTGGAGGCCTTGAAGTCCGGAGGTCTGGAAGTCACAGTATCTGAAACCTGACTTCTTGACCTCCAGACCTCATGGCCTCTCGACGCTTATTCGATTACCGTATTGATCTGCTCGTGCATGTAGAGCTGCAGGTAATAGTGCCCGCCTGCGTTCTTGCCGCTGGAGCCGGAGCCTTTCCAGCCGCCGAAAGGCTGGAAGCCGGGCCAGGCGCCGGTAGTGGCGCCCTGCGGCCGGTTGGCGTAGGTGACGCCGGCTTCGATGCGGTCGAAGAACCATTGCGCCTCTTCCTGGTTGCCATAGAAACCGGCGGTCAGGCCGAAGTCCACGTCGTTGGCCAAAGTCATGCCCTCGTCTAAGTTGTCGATCTTGTGCAGCATGGTGATCGGCAGGAACATTTCATATTTCCAAAGCCGGTGCTCGGTGGGCACATTGCCTGCAATGGTGGGCTCGCAAAAATAACCTTTGCCGTGATCGCCTTCGGTGAGCACCTTGCCGCCGGTAAGGAAGTCTCCGGCTTGGGAAAGTTCTTCATTGAAATTCTTGAAGTTCTCGTAAGCGCCCTGATTGATCACCGGGCCCATGAACACGTCTTTTTGCGTGGGGTCGCCAACTTTTAGCTTGCGCGTCGTTTCCACCAACTTATTGACCAGGTCGTCATAGACTGGCGCTTCCACGTAAATGCGCGACGCCGCCGAACATTTCTGCCCCTGGTTGCCGAACGCCGAGCGATACAGACCCTGAACGGCGCGGTCCAGGTCGGCGTGGCGCGAAATGATGGCCGGATTCTTGCCGCCCATTTCCAGGATGCTTGGCCGCGGGTAGCGGCCTTGGGCGAAGTCGCGGTAAATGCCCATACCCACGTCCACGGAACCGGTGAAAGTGACTCCATCTACCTGCGGGCTTTCGATCAATGCCTGACCCATCGCTGAGCCCCGGCCGGTGAGGTAATTCACCACACCATTGGGGAAGCCCGCATCGCGGTAGCATTCTGCCAGCAGCCGCGAAGTCCATGGCGTGTCTTCGGCGGGTTTGTAGACTACGGTGTTGCCCGCCACCAGGGCCGCGCCTATTGGGCCGGCAGTCAGAGCAGCGGGGAAGTTGAAGGGGCTGATGACCACCCAGACCCCATAAGGTTTGAGCTTCGAGATGTTAGTAGCCCTATATCCCTTCAGCGGGTCTACACCCATTTTGACGGTGAAGCCTTTGTTGGCCTCCATCTGATCGCAGGCGTAGCGCATGAGATCGGCGGCTTCGGCTGCGTCTGCCAGTGCTTCCATGCGGGTCTTTCCTGCTTCCAGAGAGATCACCGCGCCGAATTGGTAGATACGCTCATCCATCAGCTCCGCGGCTTTGCGCACCAGGGCCACCCGCTCTTCCCATGGGCGTCGGCTCCACTCTCGCGCCGCGCGGCGAGCGGCCTCCAGAGCCTGGTGGGATTGATCCGCTGTGGCACGCTGGAAGACAGCTAAGGTCATCTTGGTGTCGATGGGAGAGATGTCTTCTTTCTTTTCGGATGAGAAGACATCCTTGCCATCGACATACATGCCGTATTCCTTGCCCAGGTTGGCTTTCACCTTGGCCACGGCTCCCTCGTAGCCCTTGTGCAGCTCTTCGGGCGGATCGAACATAGTGGCGTAAGTGAGCCTGAATTTACCGTTTTCGGTCATTGGGCATTCTCCTTGGATGGCTAAGAGGGGCTAGGAAGGTGTTCTTTGCAAGTATAGCCGAGGGAAAAAATGGCGTCAAAAAGGTTTTGTTCCCATTTGTCCTTTTGAGGCGCTGAAAGCTTATCTTTTACGAATAAAAGCCGGCAACTGTTCCAGCCATTTCCGCCATTGCGCACGCCGCGCAGCCCAATGGATGCGCCGCATAGTGCGCAGCGCGCGTTCTTCCCGGCTGATCTTGGAGCGGCTAAACAGCCGGGTTTGGTAATCGTGACTCAAGGACTGGATATCCTCGTTGAGCTCGGGCAAATAAAAGGCCAGCGATTTCGCGCGTTGATCCGGTGTATCGCTAAATTTGGGCGGGTCGCCAAGCCAGGCCAGCGCCAGGTTGATTTGCATGTACGCACGCGTCAGTGGAGGCAGCTCGGCGAGGCGCGCCATTTGGATCAGCGCTTGCGGCGGATGGATGTCGTAACGAGCCAAGCCGCGCTCGGCAAGGGTAGCCAGTGCCAGGCCGCCCCGGGCGCGATGTCGATGCCACAAGAGTGCCGCGCCGAGAGATAACAACGCTGCCATGAATAACATCGAAGGAATGAAATATCGCGCTTCCTCCTGTTTAAAGTATTCTTCTGCTGTCAGCGGTTCAATTTCTAGGACTTCTGGCGGGGAAACGACTTCTTCCGGATTCTCAAATTCATTAACAGACGACTGAGGATTAACAAAAGGTCGGACCAATGGTTCTTGATTAGCGGTCGGCTCAAATTCCACCCAACCGATACCCGGAAAGTACACTTCAGGCCAGGCGTGCGCGTCGCGCTGCCGTACCGAGTAGCGAACCCTACCGCCAAGGTCTTCGCGTTCGCCCTGCGCGTAGCCCACCGCTAATCGCGCTGGGATTCCCAGGCTGCGCAGCATCACCACTTCGGCAGTGGCATAGTAATTGCAGAATCCTTGCTTCTGCTCGAAGAGCATCCAATCGATGGGTTCGGATTCGAAAGGAGCGGCAGGCAATCGGTCTGTGTATTCGATCTCGCGGCGAAGATAGTTGGTGATTGCTGAGGCGATATCGTAAGGAGTTTCTTGGCCTTCAGCCAGCGTTTGCGCCAACTCTTGAGTGCGTTGGCTGATGTCACTGGGGAGTTGCAGGTAACGTTCACTCACCCAACTGGGGTATTGTGTGCCTGCGTTGCGCAGTTGATTCACTGTTGGTACAGAGATCAATGCAGTGACACGGTAGCTTTCCCCCCTGAGAACGGGATCGATACTAAACAGTGCTCCAAAGTCCTTGCTGCCATCATCGTTGCTGGCGAAAGAAAGCGTAGCCGGACGATCCAGGTAAACGAGTTGCGGCACAGTGTGCAATAGCACCATGTTGCTTTGTGCGATAAACAGAAATTGCGCCGGACTGTAGCTTTGAACATCACTGGATAGTAAATCCATCTCATCGGTTTCCCAGGTCTTGAGCTGATCGTGTGTGCTCGCCCATTGCCCATCTTCATAAATATCGTAGACTCGATCGCGCCAATAGTTGCGGCGAACGGATTGCTCTTGTTGAATGATTTGAACCGTGAACAGATTTTCGGAAGATTTCGGGATGTCGCGGCCCAACAACATGCGTTCCCCATAAACAAAGCCGGCTTGCAGCGGTTCGCCTTTCAGCGGGTAAAAAGCGCGGCCCAACTCTTCCTGGAATGTTCGCCAAGGCGTGGTGATTATGGTCCATAATGATTCCGCTGAATCCAACGAGGAAACCAATGTGGGTGAGACCCAAGCCAACACAACAAGCAGGACTGCAGTGGAAAAGGATAAGGTAGACAAGTTGCTGTCCAGCTCCCAAGGCAAATTAGTGTGTGATGCTTCCCAGCCTTGTCGTTGTCTTAGCAATTGCAAACGGGCCATCAACAATAGAACGCACAATAAAAAGATGGCCAAAAACCAGGCCTTCCAAGCCTCCTGCTGGTCGTAAGACTGCACGATGAGCGCGACCAACCCAAAAGGTATCACCGCGCCCCACAATTCGCCGCGCCGTGCCAGCCGGTAGCCCGCTTTCAAACTTATGACCCAGAATAGAAAGGCCATCACCGCAAGAAAAAGCAAGGGGTCTTCTACGTTCTCGCCTTCGAATAGTTGGGTTAGGGCAAAACTTAAACGCCCAACTAGGTCTCGCAAGCGATCAGCCCATTCCTGGTTGGCGAAAAGTGCTAAACCGAGTTGCCAGGGAATAAAGAAAAGGCCATACAGAAACCCAAAGATGGCGCCAAGCCAGGCGGGGAATCGAGAACGACCCAGAGCGAGACCAGCGATACCCCCCAGGATGCCAAGGAAGGAGATCAGGATCAGATGGTCAGTAGCCTGAGTAACTACCAGACGGCCGCTGGCGATCAGGACACAGCCCAGCAGCAAGATGGCTGCAGGCCAATCCCAACTGAGTGAGCGAGGGGGAATACTGCTTTTTGTAAGTTTGTTTGCGGAAAGTTGCACAATCATCAACTTATGGTAGAATGCCGCCCGAATCAGATTCTGGGCATGTCGCGGCGCCTTAAGTACGGCCCAGAAGCGCCTGGGTTCATTCTACGAGAGTTACCAATGAATCGTATGGTAAGTTTATAACCTCGGAATGCACGGGCGTCCAATACGCAACCCGAACTGCAAGGACCGATATGCTGGATCAAGGACCGATATGCTGGATCACTGGATTTTCATAGGAATTTTTATCGCGATTGCCGCGGTTTTTCCCCTTTTGCCCATTGTGCTGGCCCGCTTTGTAGCTCCGCGCAAGCCGAATCCGATCAAGCTGGATACCTATGAATGCGGGATGGAGACGGTAGGCGACACCTGGGTGCAGTTCAAGGTCCAGTACTATATTTATGCGCTTGTATTTTTAGTCTTCGATATTGAGACTGCGTTCCTGTTTCCCTGGGCGGTGGCCTTCGACGCGCTGCCGCTATTCGCAGTGCTCGAAGGCGTGCTTTTTATCCTCATCCTGGCCGGTTGCTTGCTTTACTGCTGGGGGAAAGGCGCCCTTGAGTGGTCTTGATCATGAAAGAAAGAAGGCTGATGCACAACTTTCAGCCTTCTTTTTTTGTTGCCTTGCGTTCGCTGCGCAAACGCGTGGGAGAACCTACTCGGCGTAGCCGAGTAACGTTTCTCCAGCTTGAGATTTGAATTGGAAATAAAGGCGATTTAGCTGATGTCATTTATCAACGACCCAATAACTTTCCTGGCGGAATGGATTACCCAGTTCCTCGGTGGATTCCTGCCTGAGGCCTGGGTTACCTTCATCGTGACTCTCCTCGGTGTGATCATCACCGCGTCTTTTGGCCTCGTGTTTGTCATCTTCCTGATCTGGCTGGAGCGCAAGATCGCCGCCCGTTTCCAGGATCGGTTGGGTCCCAACCGTGCCGGGCCGTTCGGCCTGCTGCAGACCTTCGCCGACATAGTCAAGCTGATCACCAAAGAAGATGTGATCCCGGAGAAGGCCGATAAGCTGACTTTTAACATCGCCCCGATTCTCTCCGTGGTAGCCGTGTTGCTGATTTGGGCGGTAGTGCCCTTTGCGCCCGGTTGGATCGGCACGGACCTCAACGTGGGAGTGCTTTACATCGCCGCCGTCGGCTCGTTCGGCATCCTGTCCATCTTAATGGCCGGTTGGTCATCCAATAACAAATATGCGCTGTTGGGCGCCTTCCGCGCCGTGGCGCAATTGATTTCATATGAAGTCCCGATGTTGGTTACACTGATGGTGCCCGTTTTGCTGGCGCGCAGCATGGGCATGATGACCATGGTGGAATCGCAGGACCTTTGGTTCATCTTCCTGGCCCCCATTTCGGCCATTATCTTCCTGGTCTCCTCCATTGCGGAAGTGGGGCGCACGCCCTTTGACCTCATTGAAGCTGAATCCGAAATCGTAGCTGGGTATCACACCGAATATACAGGCATGAAATTCGGCTTGTTCTTCGCAGCCGAATTCCTGCATGCTTTCACTATCGGTGTGCTCTTTGCCATCTTTTTCCTGGGCGGCTGGCGCGGCCCGGGTGCGGAGCAGTTCCGCTTGCTGGGCGTCGTCTATTTGATGCTCAAAGGCTTGCTCGGCTATTTCGTGGTCATGTGGGTGCGCAGCACGCTGCCGCGCATTCGCATCGATCACATGCTGGCTTTCAACTGGAAATTCCTTACGCCGCTTTCGCTGGCGTTGCTGGTGATGACCGCCATCCTCGACAAGGTTTTTGGCGATACTGCGCTGCGTTTTCCAGTGCTGCTGGCCGGGAACGGCTCTGTGCTGCTGGTGACCTGGCTGGCATTGCGCTGGACCTCCCGCCGGCATACGAAGGAACGGCGGGTGTTCAAAAAGCGCCCGGTAGCCAAGCCGGCCTGAACTGCTGAGGAGTCCACCGAGGAGATCGCAGAGCATGACGGTAGAGCAAGCTGTTTTTCTTTTCACCAGCGCCCTGATCTTGTTTTCAGGCTTCATGATGGTAACGCGCCGCAACCTGGTGCACGCCGCCCTGTACCTGATCGTGGCTCTATTCGGCGTGGCGGTAATCTTCGTGCTGTTGGAAGCCGGATTCTTGGCCGTCGTGCAAGTGCTGGTCTATATCGGCGCCATCGCCATCCTGATGATCTTCGCCGTCATGCTGACCCGCGGGGACATATCCAAGGAGCAGGAGCCGGTCAATGCCGATTTTGGTTGGGCGCTGATGCTGGCCGCACTGTTTTGCTTTGGCCTCATCATTCTTATCGGGCAGTGGCCGGCAGTGAACAGCCAGGCGCCTGCGCTTAGCGCCGAGACGGATACGGTCTTCGAGCTGGGGTCGGCGCTGGTGTCTCCCGATGCTTACGTGATCCCATTCGAAGTGGCTTCCGTGCTGTTGCTGGCTGCGCTGATCGGCGCGCTGGTGGTGGCGCGTCCCCACAAGAAGAGCAAGTAGGAGATATTAAGTGATCCCGCTTTCTTGGTACCTGTTTCTCGCCGCCGGATTATTCAGCCTGGGCTTGTATGGTGTTCTGGCGCGCAAAAACGCCATCGCCATCCTGATGGGAGTCGAGTTGATGCTGAATGCGGTCAATATCAACATCGTCGCCTTTTGGCGTTATTTGACTCCCGGGAATGTCGGCGGACAAGCCTTTGCGGTGATGGTCTTCGCTGTGGCTGCTGCCGAAGTGGCCGTAGGCCTGGCGCTGGTGATCTCCGTTTACCGCCGCCGCAAGACGGTGGCTGCCGACGAGATCAATTTGATGAAGTGGTAGGCGCAATTTAATGACGACCGCAACATGGACCTGGCTCATTCCTCTCCCGCCGCTGTTGGCGTTTTTTTTGATTTTGTTGTTCACGCGCCGCAACAACGCCGTCAGTCATACGGTGGGCGTGGGTGCGGCGGCGCTTTCCTGGTTACTGGGCATGATCGTGTTCGTGGCCGCGCTGGGAGTCGACCACCTCGGTGAACACCCCATCACCTCTTCGGTGGGCTGGCTGCCGCTGGGGGACAAGATTTTCTCCATCGGGGTCCTCGTCGATCCCTTGTCCGCGGTGACGCTCTTTTTTGTTGCCTGGACCGTGCTGATGATCTTTATCTACAGCATCGGGTATCACAACTTCGGGCAGCCCAGGGGCGCCCAGGATGTGCCCGGCTTGCCGCCGCATGGCGCCACGGATGCGAAGCATCCAGGACACCACGTGCCTTCGGTGGAGCCGATGTACGCGCGTTTCTTCGCTTTCATCGCCCTGTTCGCCTTCGGCATGTACACCTTGGTGGTCTCCGACAACTTGCTGACCCTGTTCGTGGGCTGGGAGATCATGGGCCTGTGTTCTTATTTGTTGATCGGTTTCTGGTACGCCAAACCCTCAGCCCGCGCCGCAGCCATCAAAGCCTTTATGACCACGCGTGTGGGCGACGTGTTTATGCTGCTCGGCATCGTGGCCTTGTATTCCGCCACGGGCACGCTCAACTTCCGCGAGATCCTTTATAACCACGAGCTGCTCCAGACCCTGGCCAGCACACCGGTCGGCGTCTTCGGGCTCTCCGCCGCCGGGCTGATCGGTTTGCTGCTGTTCATCGGCACAGTGGGCAAGTCGGCCCAATGGCCGCTGCATGTTTGGCTGCCGGACGCCATGGAAGGTCCCACCCCGGTCTCCGCAATGATTCACGCGGCCACCATGGTCTCGGCCGGCGTGTACATGGTGCTGCGCATATTCCCGCTGCTTTCCGCTGGTTGGGTGGAGGGCGGCGATTTGACCACCCCCATGACGGTGATGGCCTTCATCGGTGCATTTTCCGCCTTGTTTGCGGCTTCCATTGCAGTTGCGCAGAAAGATATTAAACGTGTGCTGGCCTACTCCACAATTTCACAGCTCGGTTACATGATCGCCGCGTTGGGCATCGGCGCGTACGTCGCCGCCGCATTCCATTTGCTTACCCACGCCTTCTTCAAGGCGCTGCTGTTTTTGGGATCCGGCTCGGTGATCCATGGCATGGAACACGGCGTGCAGCACACCGGCGAACAGATCGATGCGCAGGACATGTTCAACATGGGCGGACTCAAGAGCAAGATGCCCATCACGTTCTGGGCTTTCCTGATCGGCGGATTCTCGCTTTCCGGTTTCCCGCTGATCACGGCGGGTTTCTGGTCTAAGGATGAAATCCTGGCGGACGCCTTCGCCAACGGGCGCTGGATCGTGTTTGCGGTACTGGCGCTCTCGGCGGTGCTCACCGGGTTATACAGCATGCGCCAGATCACGCTTACTTTCCTTGGCACGCCGCGCACCAAGGCGGCGGAGCACGCCAGTGAGAGCGTGCGCACGATGACAATCCCGCTCATGGTGCTGGCGGTGTTCGCCATCGGCGCGGGCTGGATGGGAATTCCAAACACGTTCCCGGGCATTGGTGGACTGTTGCCATCTTGGTTTCATGAATTCGTCGGCGGCACTCTACTGGAGCCCCCACTCGAAGTTGAGTTCAATATCGTTCCACTACTGGTTTCGTTCTCGGTGGCGTTGGGCGGTTTAGCACTGGGTTGGTTGGTTTACCGGCGCGCGGGGCAAACGGATCCGTTGCGCAAACCGCTGGGCTTTATCTATACATTGCTGGAAAACAAGTATTACTTCGATGAGTTATACGCTTGGCTGTTCGTGCGACCGGCAAAGTGGTTCGCCGAACAATTCAGCTATCTATTCCTCGACAGGCAGGTGATCGATGGCGCGCTGCATCGAATGGCGCGGGTTATTTTTGCCTTGGGCCGCGTTTTCCGTAATTATTTCGATGCCCCGGTGGTGAACGGTTTCGGCGATTTCACCGCCTCGGTGACCCAATCGTTAGGACGCACCCTGCGCAAGATACAGACGGGCCAGGTGCAGCAATATCTGCTCTTCGTGGCGCTGTTGGCTTTCGGCGGACTCTTCTATTATTTGCTGAACACTCTGAAATAGGCGACCATGGACTTCATCTTTGACCATTTGCTTTCGTTCATTTTGTTCAGCCCGCTGGTGGGCGGCTTAATTATTTTGCTGATTCCCGGCGAGAACAAGAACCTCACTCGCCGCGTTGCTTTGGCGCTTAGCCTTATTCCCTTCATCCTCACCCTGGTGGCTTGGCTGGGATTCGCAGCGGCGCCGGAGGCGGACGGTTTCCGCTTCCAGGAGCAGGTGGCTTGGTATCCAGGGTGAGGTTCCAGTTTTCACCTCGGCGTGGATGGGCTCTCGCTCAGCATGGTGCTGCTGACCACGCTGCTGGCGCCGCTGGCTATCCTGGCATCCTTCAGTATCGAAGAAAAGGTCAAGCCTTATATGGCCTTGTTCCTGGCGTTGGAGACCGGCATGCTGGGCGTCTTCCTTTCGCTGGACCTGCTTCTCTTCTTTGTCTTCTGGGAACTGGGGCTCGTACCGATGTTTTTCCTCATCGACCAGTGGGGCAGCAAGACGGGTGAACGCGAACTCTGGGGCGGTATGAAGGTAAGCGCGCGCGGCTATGCGTCATTCAAGTTCATGATCTACACCATGGCGGGGTCGCTGGGGCTGCTGCTGGCCATCCAGATGCTGGGCGTGGTTTCCGGCACCTTCGATATGCTGGCCCTGTTCCAGAGTTGGCCCAGCCTCACAGGTTCACTATTTGGACTTTCTATTGAAACCGTAAAAGCGGTCGCTTTTTGGGCGTTTGCGATTGCTTTTGCCATTAAGGTTCCGGTATGGCCTTTTCACACCTGGCTGCCGGATGCGCATACCGAGGCGCCTACCGCAGGATCGATGATCCTGGCTGGTGTGCTGCTGAAGCTGGGCGCCTATGGCTTCCTGCGCCTGGTGCTGCCGCTGTACCCAGAGCAGGCGCGCCAATACGCGGGCGCTCTGGCGTTGCTGGCTACCGCCGCCATTATTTTTGGTGCGCTATCCGCTTACGGGCAACGGGACTTCAAGCGCATGGTGGCTTATTCATCGGTGAACCACATGGGCATCGTAGTGCTGGGTATCGCCGCGGCGGCCTACGCCGCCGGTACCGAGAGCGCCACGATTGCATTGAACGGCGCGGTGCTGCAGATGTTTAACCATGGCATCTCGGCGGCAGCCATGTTCTTTTTGGTGGGCGTGATCTATGAGCGCACTCACACCCGCGATCTGGAAGACTGGGGTGGGCTGTTCCCGTTGGTGCCAGTGTTTGGCAGCCTGTTGATTTTTAGTTCGATGTCTTCGCTGGGGCTGCCAGGCTTGAACAGTTTCGTTTCCGAGTTCCTGGTGGTGCGCGGCGCCTGGCCCATCTTTACGCTGTTCACCGCGCTGAGCATGATCGGCTTGCTTTTCACCGGGGCGTACATCCTGAAGGGGATCGCCAAAACTTTGCATGGCCCGCTGAATGAAAAGTGGAAGGGCCATATCAGCGATATCAATCGACGTGAAATTATCGTGTTGGCGCCGCTGGTGGTGCTGATGCTTTGGCTGGGCCTGTGGCCCGCGTGGCTTCTGAACGTGATCAATCAAGCCGTAGTCAAATTATTTGGATAGCCTTTGATTAACGGATTAATTGATCAATAGATTGATTTTTTGACTAAGGACTAACCGACTACCGGACTATAGGACCATCGTAGATGCAAATTCCTTACATCCTCAGCATTATCGTTTTCCTGCCCATCGTGGCGGGCGCAGTGATGCTGTTCATCCCACCCAAGAACCGCGATCTGATCCACCGGTTTGCATTGGCGGTAGGGCTTATCGCTTTCCTGCTGTCTCTGGTTGTCTATTTCAGCTTCGATGCAAGCGGGCCACGTTACCAGTTCGTTGAGAAATACGACTGGTTGCCCGCCCTGGGCATTTCCTACCACGTCGGCGTGGATGGTATCACCGCGCCGCTGGTGTTGCTTACCGGTGTAGTCATCTTTACCGGCGTGATCATTTCGCAACGCATCGATGATCGGCCGCGCGAATTCTTCTCCTTCTTGTTCATCCTCGCCAGCGGCGTGTTCGGCGTGTTCACGTCGCTGGATTTGTTCGCCTTGTTCTTTTTCTACGAGATCGCCGTCTTTCCCATGTATTTGCTCATCGCCTTGTGGGGCTGGAAGCAGACTCGCGAATACGCGGCGATGAAGTTGACGTTGTACTTGTTTATTGGCTCGGTGATTGCCTTGGTGGGCGCACTGGCCATGTATTTTGCGTCGGGACTGAACACCTTCGATATGATTGCATTGGAGGGAGCTAATTTTTCCCCTGAATTCCAGAACCTGTGGTTCCCCTTTGTTTTCTTTGGGTTCGCGGTGCTCGGCGGCATCTTCCCTTTCCACAACTGGAGTCCCGATGGCCACGTGGCCGCGCCGACGGCCGTCTCCATGTTCCATGCCGGCGTGCTGATGAAATTGGGCGCCTTCGCCGCTCTGCGCGTCGGCATCATGCTGATGCCTATCGGGGCGCAGACGCACCTTCCTTGGATCATTTTGCTCACCCTGGTCAACGTGGTTTACGGTGCGTTGATCGCCATGGTTCAGACCGATTTCAAATATATGATCGGTTTTTCTTCCGTGTCGCACATGGGCTTGGTGACGATGGGATTCGCTACGCTGACACCGCAGGGCTACCTGGGCGCGGGCGTGCAGATGTTTTCTCACGGGGTGATGACGGCTCTCTTCTTTGCCGTTGTCGGCATGGTTTACGACCAGGCGCACACGCGCGAGATCCCCAAGCTGGGCGGCCTGGTCAAGTACATGCCGTTTGCGGCGGTGGCCTTCATCATTGGTGGGTTGACCTCCATGGGCATGCCAGGATTTTCCGGGTTCATCGCTGAATTCCCCATTTTTCTGGGGCTGTGGGACAGCCAGCCATGGATCGCTATTGTCGCCGCCATCGCAATTGTCGTGACGGCTGCCTATATCATGCGCGCGATTGGACGCGTCTTCTTCGGCGAGTTGCCCCCTGAGCTGGAAGGTCACATGCATGACATCCAGCCTTCCGAGAAGCTGGCGCTCGGTGTGCTTTGCGCCTTTATGATCACAATCGGCATCTTTCCCAACGTTATCGTGCCTATAGTGCAATCCGGAATGCAGACCGTGTTGGCCTTACTGGGAGTCGGATAAATGTTTGGATCCATTACTGCCGAAATGATCCTAGCCGTCTTGCCGGAGATTGCTCTCCTGGTTCTTGTAGCGATAGTTTTTATTGCCGATTTGATCTTGGCTGAGAAACAACGCGGCAACCTGGCTTGGATCGCGGCTGTGGGTCTGGCAATTGCGTTTTTGCTGACCCTGTTATTTGCTCGACCCGATGCGGGTGGCGAACAGGTGTGGGGCGGCATGTTGCGCCACGATTGGCTGGCCTTCATCTTCAAGCTGCTGTTCCTGGCCGCGGCGCTGCTCACCACACTGCTCACCGTGGGCTGGACAAGTATCTGGCGTAAAGGCGAGTTCTACGTCCTATTGCTCACCTCCACCTTGGGGATGACCCTGATGGCGGCGTCGGCTGATCTCATCATGCTGTTCCTCGCCATTGAAACCACATCTATCCCCTTGTACATCATGGCGGGTTTCATGACCGAGGACGACAAGTCTGCCGAATCCGGTTTCAAATATTTGCTGTTCGGCGCCATGACTACGGCGGTGATGCTGTACGGCTTCAGTCTGCTCTATGGGTTCGCAGGCACCACCAATCTGTACGAGATGGCCGCCGCTCTGAGCGTTGCGCAAGTACCGGGACCGGTGTTGGTGGGCGCCTTGCTGTTGATCTTGTTGGGCTTCGGCTTCAAGGTGGCGTTGGTGCCCTTGCACTTCTGGGCGCCCGATGTGTACGAAGGCGCGCCTACGCCGGTTACCGCGTTCCTGTCCACCGCGTCCAAGGCCGCCGGCTTCGCCGTGCTGGCGCGCGTGATGATCGCTGCGTTCCCCAGCATCCTGGCGGATTGGCAAACCATCATTGCTATCGCCGCGGCGCTCTCGATGACGCTGGGCAACGCAGTAGCGCTGACGCAGCACAATATCAAGCGTCTTCTGGCTTATTCGTCCATTGCGCATGCCGGTTACGCTCTACTGGGCGTGGCCGCCGCCTCCGAGTTGGGCGTGATCAGCGTGGTGTACTACTTCCTGGTCTACGCGGTCACGCAGATGGCGGCCTTTACCATTGTGATCATTGTCTGGCATAAGGTGGGGTCAGATGAGATCGAGGATTACGCCGGTCTCAGCCGCCGCTCGCCGCTGCTGGGGGTGGCAATGATGCTGGCCTTCCTCTCGTTGGCCGGGGTGCCGCCTTTGGGCGGCTTCATCGCCAAGATATTGGTATTCGCCGCGGCGGTGCAATCGGGGCTGGTGTGGCTGGCAGTGCTCGGTGTGCTGAATGCGATCGTGGGACTCTACTATTACCTGATCGTGCTCAAGGTCGTTTATCTATCCGAGCCGAAGGACACAAAACCGGTGCCTGTGATGAGATCTCATGCGGCTGCATTAATCACCACCATTGCCTTGGTGCTGGTGCTGGGAATCGTATTGGCGCCTTGGTATGGTTGGGCGGCCGCCAGCGCCGCGGCGTTGTTTTAGTCGAAATAATGCTTGTGATATAATTCCCGAACGAGCTGACGTGGAGCCAAATAAGACCAAGCCGGCGCGGTACGCATACAATCTGACGCTGGCTGCGGTTGCCGGGCAGGTAGGCTGCATCACCGTCGTCATCATTGCCCTAGCCTTGCTGGCCGGTCTCTGGCTGGATAACCAGTTTGGAACCCGCCCGCTTTTTCTAGTAGGACTGTTGCTGGCTTCAGTGCCGGTGACTCTGATCACGATGTTCTGGGTGGTTCGCCAGGCGACCTCCCGCATAAACCGCGAATACTCGAAAGAGAATTCGCACGAATCTTCGCCCAAACAGGTGCAGGAGGATCAGGAAAGTGGAACAAAGTCGTAAGTGGTGGCGCTTTGGGGTGAACCGGTGGTTCGTCCTGCTGTTCATTGTGCTGAACGTGATCGCCGTTTCGGCGTACCCGCCGCTGCGACCGCACATCCAGCTTCCCGCGGAAGCGCTCACGGAGCAGCCGCTTTTTATTTTTCCCCTGGTCAATGCACCGGTATACCTGACCAACACACTAGTCGCCACACTGATCGGCGATATCCTCTTGTTGCTGATTGGTTTCGGTGTGTGGCGCGCAGTGGGCAGCGGCCAAATGGTGCCGCGCGGCCTCTCCGGCGCGGTGGAAGCCTTCATCGAAGTGTTGTACAACCTCACCGAATCGACTGCTGGCAAATGGGCCAAGCGGATTTTCCCTTATTTCGCAACGATCACATTATTAGTTCTGGTGCTCAACTGGATGGAATTGATTCCCGGTGTGGATAGCATCGGGTTTTTCAACGAGCGCCACATCGAAAATCCCTTTGAATGCAGTTTCGTGCAGTTGCCGTTGGGGGCAGTGGGCATTACCGGAGCGAGCAACGAGTGCGTCAAAGGGGTGATCCCCTTTGTGCGCGCTACCGCCACCGATCTAAACTTCACATTGGCTTTGGCGCTGATCGCCGTGGTGATGGTGCAAGTGATCGGCGTCCGAGCTCAAGGACTCAGCTACTTTAGCAAATTCCTCAACGTCAAGACATTCTTTACCAAACCCGTCTTCGGCGTGATCGATTTCGGCGTCGGCATTTTGGAACTCGTTTCCGAGTTTTCCAAAATCTTCTCGTTCGCTTTTCGTCTTTTTGGCAACATCTTCGCCGGTTCGGTGCTGCTGTTCGTGATCGGCACGCTGGTGCCTGTATTTGCTCAATCCGGCGTGCTGATGCTGGAGTTCTTCGTTGGCGCCATCCAGGCGGTTGTGTTCGGCTTACTCACCATGACCTTCATGGCGCAGGCGACACAGAGTCACGGCGGCGAAGGCCACGAGGAATCGCACTAGACAAATAACCTTGCGAAGGCCAAGGAAAGCTTGCTTTCCGCAGTTGCGAGGAGGAGCGCCAGCTCCGACGAAGCAATCCCCAACCTTCGCAAGGTTGGAAAAAACTATGGAGGATTTTCGTCATGGAAGGTGATTTCGTACAGGGAGCAAAGATGATCGGGGCCGGCTTGGCCATGATCGGCACCATTGGCGCCGGTGCCGGTATCGGCATCGTGGTCAGCGGCGCCGTGCAGGCCATGGGCCGCAACCCGGATTTTTCGGGAACCATCCAGACCAACATGATTTTGGGCATTGCCTTCGCCGAAGCGGTAGCTATTTACTGCCTGGTGGTTGCGCTGCTGCTCCTCTTCGCGGTCTAGGCTGCGAAGGAGTGAAAGGAGCCTGCATTGGAAGCCCTTGGTCTTAATCTCGGTTACGTTTTAGTCCAGATCTTCAACTTTGCCATCCTCTTTGTTGTATTGCGCGTTTGGGTATACAAACCTATCCTCGGCCTTCTGGAGAGGCGCCGCGAGGCGATTGCCAAAGGCCTGGAAGATGCTCGCATTGCAGCAGAAGCCCGCGAGAATGCGGAGAAGGAAGCGGAGAAACTGCTGAACGAGGCTCGCAGCAAAGCGGCTGCGGAAACCCGCGAAGTGACCCAGCGCGCGGAGCAGCAAGCCAAAGAGATCCGTGCCGCAGCGGAAGCTACCGCTTCCAAGGCGCGCGAAGCAGCGCTGGCCGAAGTAGAGACGGAACGGGCCCGCATCCTGAGCGACCTGCGCGGCCAGGTGGCCGCACTTGCGGTGGCGGCTGCCCAAAAACTTATTGGGGAAGCGCTGGATGCCAAGAAGCAAAAAGCCCTCATTGATGAGTTCTTCTCGGGCGTAAAAGCCGGGAAGGTGACCGTGTTGGAGGGCACTGAAGTGAGCGGGGCTGCGGCGGTGGTCACCAGCGCCCTGCCGCTTAACAAAGAAGAACAGGACGCCGTGCAGAAGCAAGTACTCCAGTCGCTGGGTGGCAAAGGGGAAGTCACTTTCAGGGTGGATCCCAACATCTTGGGTGGCCTGGTGGTGCGCGTAGGCGACAAGGTGCTGGACGGTTCAGTGTCGGGCCAGTTGGGCGCCCTGCGCCAGTCCATGCGATAACCAAGGAAAGCCGAAGTTACGAGGAGCTGAGCGAAAGCGAGGCGACGTGGTAATCAGCTTTCCGCAGTTGCGAGAGCCTGCCCCGAGTGAGCCGCTTGCGGCGACGAGGGGAGGCTAAAAGCCAGAGCCTGTCCCGAGCGAGCCGCTTTGCGGCGACGAGGGAAAGCAATCCCCATGATTGTTGGAAAGACGTCTCGGCATCGAGGCGTCTTTTTGTTATAGAATCTAGTTCGTCATTGCGAGGAGGCGTTTTTGAGCCGCTGTTGCGGCGAAAGCCAGAGCCTGCACTGAGCGAAGCGAATGTGTGGCAATCTCCACCAAGGTAAAGTGATGTGACTAGGATTCGAGGTTTTAACCGGTAATACAAATCTGCTTGTCATGGCTACTCTGTCAGATCTTCTAAAAGATTTTCCCACTGCGAATGAGGTTCCACCGGTCGAGGTCAAGGGCATTGCCGTTGACTCGCGCCAGCTAAAGCCTGGGGACCTTTTCTTCGCTGTGATTCAAGGTGTGGATCGATACAAGTTTCTAGATCAAGTTGTAGAGAGAGGTGCTGCCGCGGTGGTGGGAGAACGCTCAGGCATCGAGCTGAGCATTCCGCACATCCAGGTGAAGGACACGCGCGCCGCGTTAGCGCATGTGTCCGCGGCGTTCTTCGACCAGCCTGCCAAAGACCTGACCATGATTGGCGTTACTGGCACGGACGGCAAAACCACCACCTCGAACTTCATTTATCACATCTTGCAGTCAGCCGGTTTGCCGACTGGAATGATCAGCACTGTGAACGCCCAGATCGGCAGCCAGGTGCTGGATACCGGTTTCCATGTGACCACGCCGGAAGCTTTCGACACCCAGCGTTACCTGCGTCAAATGGTGGAGGCCGGGCTGACTCACGCGGTGTTGGAGATGACTTCGATCGGTCTGGCCCAGCAGCGCGGCGCGCGGCCCAGGGAATTCGACCTAGGCGTGGTGACAAATATCACCCACGAACACCTCAATGATCATGGTACCTATGAAGCCTATTTTGATGCCAAAGCCTTGCTATTTGAAGGTCTGAGCCAGCCTTATGAAAAGAAACGGCCGGCCGAACGGTTGGCTGTGCTCAACCGCGACGACAAATCGTATGAAGGCCTGGCAAAGCGCATCCGGGTGAAAAAACTTTCATATGGTGTACACCCAGAAGCCCAATTGCGCGCTGTGGATATTGAAAATCATCCGGATCGATTGATCTTCACGGCACAAGGTTCGGGCTTTGAATTCGGTGTGCAAACGAAAATGTTCGGTGCGTTTAACGTATCCAACGCACTGGCAGCCATCGGTGCAACGGTGATGGGTCTGGGCATTGATCCCAAAGCGGCGCAGGCGGGCATTGCTGCCCTGGAAGGCGTGCCCGGGCGCATGGAGCGCATCGAAATGGGGCAGGACTTCACCGCCATCGTGGATTTCGCCCATACGCCCAACGCGCTGAAAGTTGCTCTGGAAGCCGGGCGCCAACTCACTCAGGGCAAGGTGATCGCCGTGTTTGGTTCGGCAGGACTGCGTGACAAAGCCAAGCGCCGTATGATGGCCGAGGTAGCCGCCGAGCTGGCTGACACCAGCGTGCTAACCGCTGAGGATCCACGCACCGAATCACTGGATGGCATCCTGGAGGAAATGGCCGCCGGCGCCAAAAGCAAAGGTGGCAAAGAAAGCAAGAGTTTCTGGCGCGTGCCTGATCGCGGCGCGGCAATTTCATTTGCCTTGCTGCAAGCAAAGCCGGGCGACCTGGTGATGGTGTGCGGCAAGGGCCATGAGCAATCCATGTGTTTCGGGGAAACCGAATACCCTTGGGACGATCGGGTGGCGATGCGCGCCGCGCTGGCGGAGTTGTTGGGCGTCGAAGGACCGCAGATGCCGAAGCTGCCCACCGCGGGTGCATGACCTTGCGAAGGTTGGCCTTGAAGAAAAGTTTGTATTCAAGTCGACCCTTCGCAAGGTTTAATTACCTCGGGCCTTCCTATTAAATGTTTACACCAAACTTAAAACGAAACATCCTGTTCGCTGCCGCTGTCTTGCTTCCCTCAATCCTGGCGATCTGTCTGCCAGTATTTTTCTGGGGGAGATCGATTCTCGAATTCGTGCCCAATTCGTCCGATGAAATTATTTACTGGCGGGAGATAAAGACGTTTTCCGAATACGGCTTTGGCGGCGGCCAATATTCCACAGATGAGCGCCCGGCTCTGTTTTCAGCCAGCCCATTCGGGTCGCATGGGCCGGCATTTGCCATGTTGTTCGGTTCACTGGGTCGAATGGTGGGGTGGCGGGAGATTCCGCAGTCCTCATTCATCTAATTCTTGTACCTTTGGTTTTGCTGCTGGCAATCAATATTGCCAAACCAAATCTAGGGCAGCTAGGCGTGTTGATCTTGCTTGTGGTCACTTGGTGGCCGTTGCAACTTTATATTCCCAGTAATATGCAAGAGGTCGTGCATATGAGCGCGGCAATCCTCGTGGCCGCACTGTTTTATCGGTACATGACTGACCCGAAAATAAAGACCAGGTACGCGGTGTACATAGGTTTACTTCTCTTATTCTTGATACCGCTGCGTTTTATCTGGGGCTTTCTTGTTTTTCCATTAATCCTTTTTTATCCGATCAAAAAAGACTGGAAGACCTGGCTAATGGCCTTTGTTGGCACTGGATTGGTTTTACTGGCCGGTGCGGCATTCGTACGCATTTTTTATTCGTATTACCCATGGTATTCGAACGAACTCTTGGACCTTTTACTCAACAGCCCCCTCCAAGGCATCCGAGAAATGATCCGGCATTTCACCGCATCGATTGGCCAGCTTTTTTCCCTCAACCAAGGGTTGCCCCTGGTCATCTTGGTTCGATATCAAATAATCGGGCTCTTGATCGCGGTTGTAGCATGGTTAGTCTTGATTGTAAGATCGAAGACGGGGATTAGTTGGGATAGGGCTCGTGAGCCATTATTCCATGCGATCAGCCTGGTTTCCGTTCTGGCGTTTGTGTTGTTTTTTTATGATGTGCTGGATACGCGTGATTACCGCATGTTCATTTCGCCGTTATTACTATCGTGTATTTTGCTGATACTCTTGGGACGATTAAAATTTGTTTATCCGATCATTGCACTCAACGTTGTCTTTGTTTTTTCTTTCCTTTCCTACTACCCGGTGTACCGATATCCAAATTTCCACGTCGACCCACAGCTGCTAAGCGAAGTCCACCGGACTATCAATCCCTATTTGCAATTTGATTCGGTGGCCAATCGCTGGTGCAATACCATCTCAATAAGCAAATATGGAGATGTGCAAGCGATCGGCTACCCGCTGACCGCCATACAAAGTGGATTCGGCATCACCACGATTTTGGATTGGAAGGAACTAAGCGGCCAACCGCTGAAGGCCAAGTATGTGTTAATGGACCCTGTTTCTCTGATGCCTGATTTTGGTAAGCTTGCCAATCGTTTTGATTTGCTTGAAATAAACCAAACTCCGTTGGGGACGCTGTATATAAATCCTCACGCTGATTGTGAATGATTAAAAAAGGGCGGGCTCATAGCCCGCCCTTTTATTGCAGAATGGATTTGCTTTAAGCTTCAAAGGCTTCAAAAACGGGCGGGAAGGTGAGCAGTAGACCAAGAGCCAGCAATACCAGGGTCCAGGTGAAAACACTGCGCAGATTGAGCTCCTTGTTCTTCCAGAGGGCATTCAGAATCAGCCAACTGAGCAACCAGACGGCGATGCCAAATGTTGTCTTGCCGGATAACGGGCCGGCCGGAACATACAAGACAAGCGCGTTCTTCAGAGCTTCGCTAAGTACAGCTCCGGTCGTCAGGATGCCGATGGTCAGTCCGCCGATACCGGCGGAGATCATCGCGGCCGCTGCGGGGCCGCTAGGGATTGTTTTGGTTTGAGCACTCATGAAATTTCTCCTTAACCTTTAGCGGACTACAAAATGGGGGCGGCTTTGGTGATCAGGGCGCCAAAGAGGCCGGCGACGCCTGCAGCGGCGAAGGACAGGATGAAAAGAATGACGATCATCCAACGAAGATTTTTGTATTTATCCTGCGCTAATGCCGGGCCATAACGGAAGATCAGATAAAGGACTGCCACAGTGAGGATAGGAGAGAACCAGGCAATATGCTCCTTCCATTCCATGGCAAAAGTGTGCCATGCCGAAAGGTTGGGATCCGCCAGTAAAAAGGATCGCGGGTACTCCAACAGGTTGGCGCCTTCGGGTGGGGCGGCACGGTACCAGGGGTACACGATATAGGTCCCGCTGATGACAGTAAGAAATGAAAGCAATGCCATGATGCCTGTTTCCCACTTCAGGCGGGTGATGCGCTCGATAATGCCCTTGCCGGTCACCCAGCTTTCTCTTAAGCTGTACAGGCCGACCAGGCCGGCGGTGAAGGCCAGCAAATACGCTGCGCCGAACACCATGCCGTGAAGCGCGGTCCAGATTTCTCTTGCGGTGAGAACCATACGATGCCTCCTTAAGGCTATCTTTGTATCCGGCCTTGGCGGATACTTACGGATACTTAGTAACGATGCAAGTATGCACATAGTTGCCAAAATTTGACAGGGACAAATGGCATCTGGTGGTTACCTATTCCCTAGGGAAAAAGTCCCGATATACAAAAGGACGGGCCATAGCCCGTCCTATAAACCTTCAACCTTAAACTTGTTACCGTCTTTCAGCGCCGATCTCGAAAGCCGCCGCGCCCACCGCTGCCGCGGTCTCCACCGCGTCCGCCATCGCGGCGCCCGACGCCAGGCCGTCCGCCGCGGTCGCCACCCGGCCGCCGGCCACCGCCGCCCTTATCGCGCTCGCGGGCTTCTTCGGGGGTCCAACCCTCGAGGACAGCCTGCCGGCTGAGACGGATCTTGCCGCTCGGATCGATATCCGTGATCATCACCGTGAGTTCGTCGCCTACTTTTGCTACCGATTCGACGGATTCCACTCGCGTGCTATCCAGTTGGGAAATATGCACCATGCCATCCGTGCCGGGCATGATTTCGACAAAGGCGCCGAAATCCGTGGTGCGCACGACTTTGCCTGTGTAGATTTTGCCGATCTCGGGCGTCTCGGTCAGCGCTTCGATGCGCTCACGCGCCATCTGGGCTGCAGCTCCATCATCGGAAGCGATGAACACCGAGCCGTCGTCGGAAATGTCGATCTTGGCTCCGGTTTCTTCCTGGATGGCACGAATGGTCTTGCCGCCTGGGCCAATGATTGCGCCGATCTTCTCCACCGGCACCATCACGATCGTGATGCGCGGGGCATGCGGCTTCAACTCAGGGCGCGGCGCGGGAAGGACTTCAAGCATCTTGTCCAGGATGTGCTTGCGCCCGGCTTTCGCCTGCTGCAGTGCTTCTGCCATCATCTGTGTGGTCAGTCCGGAGATCTTGATGTCCATCTGCAAGGCAGTGATGCCTTTGTCGGTACCGGCCACTTTGAAATCCATATCGCCCAGGTGGTCCTCGATGCCCTGGATGTCGCTAAGGATCTTGTAATTGCTGCCATCGGTGATCAGCCCCATGGCGATGCCGGAAACGGGCGCTTTGATCGGCACGCCCGTATCCATCAGCGCAAGTGTGGAGCCGCAGACAGAGGCCATCGATGTCGATCCGTTTGAAGATAGGCACTCTGAAACCAGACGTAAGGTGTAAGGAAATTCTTTTTCGGGAGGAATCACAGGCACCAAAGCGCGCTCGGCCAATGCGCCGTGTCCGATTTCTCGCCGGGAAGAACCGCGCAGGAATTTGACTTCGCCGGTGGAGAAAGGTGGAAAGTTGTAGTGGTGCATGTAGCGTTTCAATTCGATGGGGGACAGCGTGTCCAACTCTTGAGCTTCACGAGGCGTGCCCAACGTGGCCAGGGTGAGCACTTGCGTCTCCCCGCGAGTGAAGAGTCCCGAGCCATGGGCGCGGGGACTGTAGTCCACTTCGCACCAGATGGGGCGGATCTCGGTAGGTTTGCGTCCATCCGGGCGGATACCCTGCTCGAGGATGCGGCGGCGCACCACAACCTTCTCAGCCGCAGTGTAGGCTTCCTTTACGTTGGCGGCAAGCTCCACATCTTCAGGTGCCAATTCCGCGACAACAGTGTCGCGCAGCGCGTCAATGGCCGCATATTGTTCCGCCTTGCCCAAGCCTTTGTTGAAGATTTCTTCCAATTCCGACTGGCTGCGCGCCAAAACTTTCTGCTTTAGATCTTCGGGTACGGCAAAATGCTGATAGTCGCGCTTAGCCTTGCCGACTTCCTGGGCCATTTGCAATTGCAGATCGATGAGGGGTTGGATCGCCTTGTGCGCTTCCTCAAGCGCGGACACTATGGTGTCTTCATCCACTTCGTTGGCGCCGCATTCCACCATCAGGATGGCGTCGCGGGTGCCCGCCACGCGCAGATCCAGATCGGATTGCTCGAGCTGCGGGTAGGTTGGATTGATGACGAAGCCTCCATTGACGCGCCCTACGCGTACCGCGCCGACCGGTCCGTTCCAGGGGATGTCGGAGATCATCAATGCTGCGGATGCCGCGTTGACTGCAATGACGTCGATGACATTTTCCTCATCCGCAGATAAGGAATACATGATCACCTGCACTTCATTGCGCAGGTCCTTGGGAAACAGCGGGCGTAGCGGGCGATCGGTGAGGCGCGCAGTCAGGATGGCGCTCTCGCTCGGACGCCCTTCGCGGCGGAAGAACGAACCGGGGATCTTGCCTCCGGCGTACATACGCTCTTCGTAATCGACGCTAAGGGGGAAAAAATCGATGCCCGCGCGGGGCGCAGGCGACATGGTGGCGGTCGCCAGGATCAGCGTATCGCCCAGGCGGGCCGTGACGGCGCCGCCGGCTTGGCCAGCCAGCTTGCCGGTGGCAAAGGTCAGCTCCTGGTTGCCTACCTTCGTGGAAAACTTCTTTGATTCGGGTTGCATAGATGCTCCTTAGGCTTGTTCAGCCTGCAGCCCGCTAGTTCAGGAACTGGAATTTGATTACAAACGAGAGGTTGCCGCAAGGCGCACTCGATATTTGTACCCATATTCCAATGCCTAACCAGCAGGCATTTCTAGTTGACTAGGTGGATGGTTTTGGTGTTTTCTCTTTACCGCTCGCCCCCGGGATGGCCGCAACAAATGTGGCTGGCCTTTTAAGCCAGCCACATTATTAACTCTTTCGGCGAATCTTCAGGCGATCGGCAAGGGCCACGTAGCCCTCGTAATTGCTCCGGCGCAAGTATTCCAGCAGTCGGCGGCGCTGGCCAACCATACTAAGCAAACCACGCCGTGAAGCTGCATCTTTATTGTGGGTCTGCAGATGGTTGGTGAGCTGTTCGATGCGGCTGGTAAGCAAGGCTACCTGAACCTCTGCGGATCCGGTATCGCCTTCGTTGCGGTGGAACTCTTGAATAACTTGCGTTTTCTTTTCTTTTGGCAGTGGCATGACGTCTGCGTCTCCTTTTGTGCAGGTCTCCAGGCAAGCAGCCGTAGCCGCTTGCCGGTCGAGTCGAAAACAAATTATACCTTATATGAAAAGTAAGAAGATTACTTGATTAAAGACCGCAAACGCTCGCGGCTTTCATCGGGCAGAGCCTTAAATACCTGACGAGCTAGCCAGCGGGCGCCCTCGCTGGGAGTCTCCGCGAGGATCTGTTGAAGGAAGAATTCGGTTTCCTTTGAGCTGAGGCGGGCTACCGCGATCAGCAAGTCTGCCAGTTCGGGCCGGATTTTTCTATCGGGATCTTTGCATGGTTCTGCAAGTAGGTCAAACAATTTTGGCAGATTGGAGAATTGGTTGTCAAAGAGTAAATTTCGTAGCACACCCAGAGCCAGGATTTGCCTACGCGAATCTTTACTTGCCATAAGAATGGCTGCAAACTCCAGCAGTTCTGATTGATTGTGGGTGCGAAGCGTTTTGGTGCCGCTGGAAGCCAACTGGGGGACCAGGAATTGTTCACGGTTTTCCTGCGCCCAGCTTGCTAGGCGGTTCGTGATTTCGGTTGGCACGTCTGTGGGTACAGAGCCCAGCAGATAGATTGCCAGCAAGCGAGTCTCGAGGTTGGGCCTTGCCCAAAGCCCATCAGCAATTTTTATGGCTTCAGCAGGATATTGTTTGGCCTGTAGGCTCAGCTCCAGTTGTAACTGCTTGAGCAAAGGTGGCGGCACTTCGTAACTCGCGAGCACAGGTCGCATACCCTTAACCCGGCCCTGGCGATGGACGGGGACCTCGTGATTCCTTAGCAAATCTTCAATGCCGCGCAGGTAGTTGGCTGGCTGCTGAAATAAATCCGAAAGTTGCACCACCTGCTGCTGCAGACGGCCAAGTTCGACGGCAGGCATGATTAGGGTTGCGGCAGCATAGAAACAGCTGACCCGATATTTGGTGCAAAACTAAGCAGGTCACGATGCCCAACTGGGATGTTGGCGTTCATTTCGGTATAGATGGTCACGAAGACTCGACGCCAGCCATCGCCTATGAGGATGAGTGGGCGCGCGGGGAGTGACTGGGTCTGCATCTGGCTCCACATGGTCGCGATCTCAGCCAACGTGCCTACGCCACCGGGCAGTGCAAGGGCGGCGTCGCAGCTCTCGATGAGGCAATACAGGCGTTCACGCAGGGTTGGAAGGCGGCGTTCCTCACCAACCCAAGCGTTCGCCCTGGCTTTGCGCCATACCTCGATTTGGTCGCAGGTGACGCCGATGGTATGGCCGCCGGCCTCTGCAGCCCCGCGAGAAACGGCTTCCATGGTGCCCATATAGCCCCCCGTGATTACAACGTGGCTGGCGTTCGCTAGCAACTCACCAAGGCGATGAGCTTCTTTGTAGGCCGCTTCACCGGGAACAGGAGAAGCGGAGCCGAATACAGTGATATTCATTTCTTTAGAACCTTGCGAAGGTTGATGAAAGACAAGTTAATCTTTCAAATACCCTTCGCAAGGTTAGATATCCGTTTTTCCGCTAATTTCACATAGCTCCTGCTGGTTTCGTATCCCACGTAAGCGCGACTTGTCGCCAGCGCGGCCAATGCCGTCTGGCCGCTGCCCATGAAAGGGTCGAGCACGACTTCACCGATATACGTGTAGAGTTCGATCAGGCGTTGCGGCAGCTCTTGCGGAAAGGGCGCCGGGTGGCCGATTCGTTTTGCGGAAACCGCGGGAAAGGTCCAGACGCTTTTGCTGTTCTGGAGGAACGCCTCCTTGCTGATGCTGTTTTTACGGTCGGCCGGCTTGGGGCGGCCAAAACTACCCTTGCTAAAGACCAAAATGTATTCGTGCACGTCGCGCAGTGTGGGGTTGCTGGCGCTGCGCCACGATCCCCAGGCCGTGGAGACACTGGAGCTGGCGGCCTTGTCCCAGATGATCTCGCCGCGCATTAGAAAACCCAACGAAAGCAGATCGCTGATGATGAAGGCATGCAGGGGTATGTATGGTTTGCGCCCCAGATTGGCGACGTTGATGCAGGCGCGGCCGCCGGGCGCCAGCACGCGTAGAGTTTCGGCCCAGACGCGGCGCAGCATGGCGAGATATTTGTCTAGTTTGAGGTTCTTGTCATATTCTTTTCCAGCGTTGTAGGGAGGTGAGGTAACCATCAGGTGCACGCAAGAATCAGGCAGCTCGTGCATATTTTCGCTGCTGTGGGTGAAAATATGGTTGCGTGCAGGCGCAGGCAACGGATTTTCGATGTATTTAACGGGGTCTTCAGTGGGCTGATCCGCGTAAAGCGAGCTTTTATAAAACGCACTAGCGTCGTGGTTTACGCGGCCTGCAGTGCCGAACGAGGAGCTGCGAGTGCCTTTTTGGCGATGTGAAGGCTCCCTGTTGGCTGGCATATCCACACTGTAACCGAAACCGCGCGCCGCGGCAAGAATTGTGCTTTTCTTAATTTGGCCAGATGGCTCCCGCGCGCACGATCCCGCCAGCGGGTACATCCCCCTTTATCGTAGCGCCGTTGCCAACACGCGCCCCTGCGCCGATGCGAACGTTCAGATTAATCGTCGCGCCCATGCCAATGAGCGTGCCTTCGCCTATTGATACGGCGCCGGCGAGAATCGCCCCTGGCGCCAGGTTGACGTAGTCGGCCAGTACGCAGTCGTGCGAGACGACAGCGCTGGTGTTCACGATGCAGCCAATGCCCAGCCTTGCCGAGGAGCCGATATATGCGTGCGGAAATACCTGCGCACCTGCACCTAATTCGGCGTTCGGCTCAACAACCGCGCTAGGATGAATGAGGACGGGAAATTCGAAACCCGCGTTTCGCAGTTTATCGAAGATCAGCATTCGGCTGCTCATGGCGCCGATACCGCCCACTGCATTCAACGCCAGCTTGCAGCCTGCGGCGCGGATTGCCGCTAGCGCGTTTTCCCCACCGAGGACATTGCTGTCCAGCACGCGGTCGCCGGGCTGGCGACCATCGTCGATAACGCCGATCAGTGTATATCCGCCCGCGGCGCGCAACAAGTCGATGACTGCTTTACCGTGACCGCCAGCGCCGTAGACAATGACGGAGTTCGGCTCTTTAGCTATTGTGGGGACGGGAAGGTTTTCGCGTCGGCTGCCTTTTGCCACTACGGCGCGAACTTGTTGCTCCGTGATAATAGGGCCGATTGGTAGGGTGGATAAATCCAGCTTTTCTTTTTGGGCCAATTGCAACGCTGGTTGCGTGATGCGCAGCCCATCAGGGAGGCCAACCGCCTTCGTTTGCTTTTCCTTCTTTGGTGGCTTCCAGTCTTTAGATTCGGCCAAATAGCAGAGGGTCGCTCCGGCTTTTATTAGCTCACCAGGTTGAGCGGTTACTCCGACCAGGTATCCAGCTTTTCCTGCAGTCAGTTCAAAGGTGGATTTCGTAGTCTCCAGCGTCGCCAGTAAAGCGCCGGCTTTCACCTTTTGCCCCGGCTTGGTATGGTAAGCAACCAGGCGGGCTTCGTTTTCGTTTGGGTTGATGAGAGGAATGGTTACCGCGATGGCCGCGCTCATGGTCGCTTTATACCATCCTTCGCGCGACAGCGATGATGTCATCCACACCGGGGAGCGTCTTGTCCTCGAGGGGCGCTGATGCCGGGATCGGCATGTCGGCGGCCGCCACGCGTTGGGCGGCTTTCAGCTGCCCGGGAAAAGCCTGAACTGCGCGGGCGAATACTTCCGCACCCCAGCCCAATGTGTAATTGCCCTCTTCAATGGCAAGCAAGCGCTGGCTACGTTCTAGCGATTGCTGCAGTGAAAGTTCGAGTGCACCATCTGCCGAGAAAGGAGCAAGCTGGCTGGGGACAACTAGTTCGCAGAAGATTTCATGCTCGAAGGCGAGGCGCAGCAATGCTTCGCGGGCCAACTCGGCCATGTAGCCATAAGCGGTCAGCGTGATTACTGGGGGCGACGCTCCTTTGAGCCGCAACGTGTGGGTGGTTGCGTAGCTATCTTTGCGGTTGTGGATTTCGACTTCGAAATCCTTCAAGGCTTCCCTGTCCAGAACCGGTTTCAAGTACAGCAATTTGTTTTCGATGAAAAGCACGGGGCCAGGGTCTTCCACGATGGCTTTATGCAGCATGTCGCCTGGGTCGGCCAATGTGTTGGCGGCCAGCGTCCGTAAACCGGGCATGCCGAGAAACAGTTTTTCCAGCGTTTGGCTGTGAGTGGGGCCGTATCCGCGGCGGCCGCCCATGGGAGTGCGGATGACCAAGGGCACTTCGACCTGGTCGTTATACATGCTGCGGAATTTGCTCAAGCTGTTGATAACCTGGTCGGCGATGAGCGTGGTGAAATCGCCGAACATGATTTCGGCCACCGGGCGCAGGCCGCGTAACGCCATGCCTGCGGCCACGCCTACGATGGCAGCCTCCGAAACGGGGCTGGTCCATACGCGCTCGGGATATTTGCTGGACAGACCCTTGCTGACCTTGAATGCGCCACCGTAGGGATCGAGCAGGTCTTCACCGATCAGATAAACGCGCCCGTCCTCGGCGAAGGCCTGATGCAGGCCGCGATTGAGGGAATCCAGGACAGTCTGCCTTGCGGAGCTTGGCTTTGAAGTCACCATTCGAACTAGTTCAACCCTTTGCAAGGCTGGAGACAACCCGGCATCGCCTTGCGAAGAGCTTGCCCTGAGCAGAGCGAAGGGGTGGACTTGAAACCATCATCGCCGTACGTTAACCCTTCGCAAGGCTGGAATGAACGTATTTTTCATATTCTTTTGGGTTATCAAAAAACCGCAAAACTAAATTGCCTTGGTTATCTGTCTTTTGGTCAATCCACCCAAGATATTTGCTGTATTTCCACTGTTCAGGTTTTTTCGTCAATCCAGCCTTAACCGGGTTTAGATGAATATAGCAGCAAAGTTGTAAGGCATATTCATCAGTTTCAATCAGTCTGAATTTGGCGCGACTTTCAAATAAAGTACCAGTTCGATTTTGCTGCTGGTTGAAAGCTTGTGAGTAGCTGTTGAATAATTTTTGAACGAAACGGGAGGCTTGCTCTCGATTTTCCGTTTCAATAAGAAAATGATAATGGGTTGGCATAAGACAATAGACAACCACTGTGACGCCGAGTTGAGTACTGTAGTCCGTCATCCGGTTCAGTAAAAAATCATAATTATCGCCTGAAGTAAAAATTGCTTGCCTGTTGACGCCCTGATTGTAAACGTGAAAGTAGATGCGTTCGCCGTCTGGGATTTGGCCAGCCTTGCGAAGGGCTGACTCGCTAAGACTTGAAGACTTCATTCAACCTTCGCAAGGCGTTTGGTTTCAGGCAGCGGGTCGGCTTGGGCTTGCTCGAACGCGGCTGCCACCTGGGTTTTCACTTCGGCTTCGATGTCATTGCGCTGCCGGGCGGTCAGGCGCTTCCCGTGGATTTGCACTGGGTCGCGGCTGGCGCGCAGCTTGGCCATCGCCTTCTTGTCGCGCGTGTCATCGCCCTTGGAGTGCGGGCCGAAGCGCACCGTGTGCAGCACCAAAGCCCGCGGGCCGCCTTCTTTGCGCAGCATACGAATTTCTTCGCCTGCCGCCGCACTGATTTCTCGAACATCGCTGGTGTCCACCTCGCGGCCATGGATGCCGAAGGCGGCAAACCGCGCCGGTATCTGGCCGGCGAGCGCCAGTTCAATCGGTGTGGTCTGCGCGATATGGTTGTTCTCGAGTACGAACAGGATCGGCGCTTTCCATAGTGAGGCGATGTTCAGGCTCTCGTAGACTACGCCTTCGCCGAGTGCGCCATCGCCAAGAAAAGCAATGGTGATTGCCTTGCTGCCTTTCGCTTTTTCTGCCAGCGCGGTGCCCACTGCGACAGGCGCCGTGCTGCCTAATATTCCGTTCGAGTAGAAATCCTTCCAATGCAGATGTTGCGAGCCGCCCAGCCCGCCGCAAACACCGGTAGCTTTTCCCATCAGCTCGGCAAGATCGGAAGAGCACACGTCTGAA
>JAMCZK010000034.1 GCA_023485685.1 Chloroflexota bacterium
GAGGCGCGCCAGGCGGTGGTGCCCATTCACTACACCGGTTTTCAAATCCCGGCCAAGTTCGTCTTTGGCTACGGGTTGGACCTGGACGAGTATTATCGCAACCTGCCGTTCATCGGCGTCGTCGACCTGAAGAAATACACGCCGCCGGACGACCGTGTCACCGAAACCGCTGGGACGCCCACGGAAACCAGCTGATCCCTTTGCCGGGCGCTGGGTGGCCAAAGTACGCGGCACGGTAGTGGGCCAGGGCGGGACGCCGCGGCAGGCGCTGCTGGCGGCCAAGGCGGCTCGCGCCAAAGAAATCCCACAGGTGGAATTCGTGCCCTCAGATAGTCTCAAGAAATTTCCAGCAATCGTGCAACGCGTAAAGGCGGCCCTGCCGCCCGACCAGGAAATCTACCTGGTGGGCGGGGCAGTGCGCGATCTGCTGCTGGGACGTGACGTGAAGGATTTTGATTTTTTGGTACCGGCGAAGGCAATCGCTGTAGGGCGGAAAGTGGCGAATGCGTTCAAAGCGGATTTCTACCCATTGGATCCGGACCGCGGCGCGGCAAGAGTGATATTGAATGAAAACGGCTCTCGCATCACGCTGGACTTCATCACCATCCAGGGCGCTGACATCGACAGCGATCTAGCTGCCCGCGACCTGACCATCAATGCGATGGCCATCGATTTGCGGCAACCCAATGCTTTGCTGGACCCCTTCGGCGGTGCGGCGGATTTATTAGCCAAACAAGTCAAGGCTTGCTCCCCCAAAACATTTCAAAACGACTCCGTGCGCATCATCCGCGCGGTAAGGATGGCGGCCGCGTTTGGGATGAGAATCGATAAGGACACCCGCGCTCAGATGCGAGCGGCGACCGGCGGACTGCCTACGGTTTCAGCGGAGCGATTGCGGGACGAGTTCTTGAAACTGCTAGCGGCACCAAGGCCGGGCACCTCGATCCAGGCGCTGGATTTACTCGGCGCGCTGGACCCGATATTCCCCGAGATACCACCGCTGAGGAAACTAGGGCAGCCCAGTCCGCATGATTTCGATGTTTGGAACCATGTTCTTCAGGTGCTGAACCGACTGGACCGGATCCTGGAACTGCTTGGCGACGGTGTAGGGGCCGAGGGCGCCGGCGACATGCAGTGTGGATTGATCGCCATCAGCCTGGGGCGGTACAGGAAGCAATTCAAGGAGCATTTGGACGAAGAGCTGGTGCCGGACCATTCGCGGCGGACAATGTTGTATATGGCGGCGTTGTTCCACGACGTGGGAAAAGCCACCACCCAGAGCCGGGACGAAAGCGGACGAATCCATTTCATCAGCCATGACAATGTGGGAGCGGAGATGGTGGTCGAGCGCGGGCGGGCGCTGCATCTGAGCAATGATGAAATCGCCGTGCTGGAAACCATCGTGAAGCATCATGGGCGTCCTTATTTGCTGACCAGGGAAGCAGCTCCCCCAAGTCGCCGCGCGATCTATCGTTTCTTCCGAGATACCGGATCGGCAGGCGTAGAAATCTGCCTGTTGTCGCTGGCTGACTTCATGGGCAAGTTCGAGGCTCAGGTTCCACAGGATGAACTGGAAAAGCACCTCGAGACGTTGCGGACCTTGTTGGAGGCCTATTTCGAGCACCCGCGTGAACAGCTGAGGCCGCCGGCGCTGGTCAATGGCGAAGACCTGATGCGCGATCTGGGGCTGAAGCCGGGGCCGAAAATCGGTGAGCTGCTGGAAGCGGTGCGCGAAGCGCAGGCGGCAGGCGAGGTGGGAGACCGGCAAACTGCGCTCGATTATGTCAGGCAAGTACTGAGTGGATCGCGGCCACCTCACCCTTAGCCTTCCTCGTGGCCGCCAAGGCGCTTGATCGGGGATAGGCCCCTAGCCACTACCGATGATGGTACTCGTCCTTTGTCCAATTCGATGGGTTTGCGTAAATGTATTGATACGTCGCTTCGAACTCTCGTTCGTTGCGGATGATACGCTCGAAATAGTTGCGCTGCCAAAATTTTTCCCCGGGGGTATGCAAATGTTCATTGATTTTCTTGGTCGTCACATATTTATAAAAGGCGACCACTTGTCCCAAGGTTGGTGGCGGTAGGGGCGAGGTTCCCTCGCCCTTTATTGGTGAGGGCGGGGGGACCCCGCCCCTACCGGCGTTGAGAATGGAAATGATGGCGTGAGTGTGGTTTGGCATTATGCAGAAAATGTCCGTGTAGATCACCGGGTATTTTTCATGTACATCCGGCCATGTATTTGTGGCAATCGTTCCTAGTTCATTTAGTTTCATGTCGCCTTTCACGACTTCCCCCAATTTGTTATGCATGCCTGCAACGCAAATGGTTACGAAATATGCTCCGCCACGAGAATAATCGTATTCAAGCAATCGGATAGACTGGCGATTGGGTTTATTCATGCGAGCAAATTCTAAGCGTTTTTCCCGGCAGACTACACACCCACATGGGGTGACAAAAAACGAGGAGACACGCACAATGCGCCAAAGGGCGCTTTGGACTGTCTCCTTCGACTTCCATTCAAATGCGCGGCAAAGGTTCGAGATAGAATACGCGTATGGCAGTTAGTAATCATCCCACCATCAGCACGCGGGTCGCGCTGCGGCCCACGCATGTGCTGGTGGACCTGGACAAGCTCACCCGGAACTACAAGGCCATTCAAGGCGCGGTCGGTGAGGCGATGGTGATGCCGATCCTCAAGGCGAATGCCTACGGTCACGGCTTGGTGCGCGTGGGGCTGCACATGCAAGAGATCGGCGCCAGGATGCTGGGCGTGGCTTACTTAGAAGAAGGAATACTATTGCGTGAGGCAGGCGTTACGACTCCGATTTTGGTGCTGGGCGGCATCCTCGGCAGCCAGACGCCGCTCTTCCTGCAGCACGACTTGGCTATCACCGTTTCTTCGCAACAGAAGCTGGAACAAGTCGAGGAGGCGGCTGCCTCCATGGGGGTGCGCGCCCGAGTGCATCTCAAGATCGATACGGGCATGGAGCGTATCGGGGTCCATTACTACAGCGCGGAAGAATTGCTGGAATCAACTTTAAAGTGCAAACACGTTGAAATCAAAGGAATTTTTTCCCATTTTGCCAACGCAGATGCGAAAGATATGAGATCGGCAAAATTACAATTGGAACGCTTCCAAGAAGTCTTGCGCTTCTACGAAAAGCGGAGTCTGCCCACACCCTTGCGCCACATGGCGAACTCGGGAGCTATTTTGCAATTGCCCGAGTCTTGGATGGATATCGTGCGTCCCGGTATTCTGCTCTACGGCGTGTATCCCTCGGCCGATGTCCAGCGCACCATTGCCGTGGAACCCGCCATCACCTGGACTTCACGCGTCGTATATTTCAAGGTGGTGAGACCGGACCATCCGGTAAGCTACGGTTCGAATTGGCAAAGCGACCATCCCGTCAGAGTGGTCACCATTCCCGTGGGATATGGGGATGGATATTTTCGATCGATGAGCGGAAGTGCGCAGGTGATCATCCACGGAAAGCGCTACCCGGTGGTAGGCACGATCTGTATGGATCAGTTTATGGTAAACATCGAGCAAGACTCTGCTTTCAATGAAGACGAAGTAATCCTGGTGGGAAAGAATGGAAATGAGAGAATTACTGTTGAGGAGTTGGCAGGGTGGGCGGGGACGATCCCTTATGAGGTGTTGACCAATATCAATACACGCGTGCCGCGGGTGTATTTGCAAGATCAATAGAAGTCTACAAAAATAAAATCAAGTTCACAAAGACTCTTTGGCTTAATTTGCAGAACGAGGTTATGCGGAAGACATCGCAATAGGGATTCCTCACTGGTCAAGGAGTTTACTTGGGTAGTGCCTACAAACCCGTTCGGAATGACAACAGTAGAGCAACACGAGCTTCTGCTTGTGTGCTATTAAACCTATAGTTAGCCAAAAGTTACGCCCACGTTACATGAACTGGAATGTGAGAATGTAGAGCACGGTTGCGATCGCGCAGACCACGAGCATCACCGGCAAACCGGTGCGCAGCCAAAGCCGGGTGGTGATGGGGTTGCGGGTGCGTTCGCTGAGTTTTACCGCGATCACATTAGCGGTTGACCCAATCGGAGTGCCATTTCCTCCGAAGCCAGCGCCCAGCGCCAGGGCCCACCAAAGCGGGGTGATATCCACGCCCAGGGCACCCAGGCTTTGAATAATCGGGATCATCACAATAGTCAATGGGATGTTGTCGACGACTGCGGATAGCGCGGCCGCTCCCCAGATAAGCGCAACCCCCGATAACATCAGGTTCGACTGGGCAAGTCCAGTCAAACCGGTGGCCAATTGCCCCAGCAGTCCTGAAGCTTCGATGCCGCCCACTAAAACGAAAAGCGCCCCAAAGAACAGAAGCACACCCCACTCCACTTCCTTGAGAACCTTCTCCACGTCGGGCTGCACCCAAAGCAGAGCGGCGGCAGCACCCAAAAGCGCAATGACCGCCGGGGACAAATGAACCAAGGTGTGCAGGAAGAAAAACAGAATCACCGCGCCTAAAACCACCAAAATGCGCTTGAACGATTTGCGATCATGGAGAGCCTCTTTTTCGTCCAAGTGCTCAAGGGCCGCCACCTGAGTGGATTTTTGCGAGAGTTCGCGGCGAAACAGCCAGCGTAAAAGCAGAACGGCGGCGATCCAGGCCACCGCGACGATGGGCGCCAGCCGGATCAGAAAATCATTGAAGCTGAAATTGGCAGCTGAGCCGATCATGATATTGGGCGGGTCACCGACAAGGGTTGCGACACCTCCTGTGTTGGAAAGCAAGGCTTCGGAAATCAGAAAGGGGATGGGTGATATTCCCAGGATTTCCGCAATCAAGATCGAAACCGGGGCGATAAGCACCAAAGTGGTTACATTGTCCAGGAACATGGACAACACGGTGGTGATTCCACCGAGAATGAGCAGCAACTTCCACGGATCGCCCTGGGAACGTTTGGCGGTGAGAATGGCCAGATATTGAAAAAAGCCCGTATCAGCCAGCATGCTGACCAAGATCATCATGCCCAGTAATAAGCCCAGGGTATTGAAGTCGATGGATAACAAAGCGGATTCCTGCGAGTAAAACCCCAGCAGCAAACCGACGATCAACATAGCGCCCGCCCCGGCCATGGCAATGATGGTCCGGTCCACCCGCTCGCGCAAAACGGCGACGAAGGTAATCAGGAAAATAAAGCCTGAAACGACAAACCCTGTCATGCCTTTTTCTTCTTTCTGCTTTTCGTTTTACCAAGCCAACCTTCGAGGAAGGCACGACCGACATCCACGCGCGAAGCGATTCCCACCAGTTTTCCATTGCGCACGACAGGTACATCCTGAATGTCATGGGTGGTCATTAAAGCCAGGGCGCGCATCAATGACGCTGATTCTTCAACGCTGACAGGCTCGTCCATAATCTCAGCCACTGTGACTGTGGCGGATTTTTTTATATCCACCGGGGAGGGGATATCGATGGCGCCAAAGTCGCGCACGAAATCCACATCCTCGACCACATTAATGAAGTCGGGCAGGAAGTAGCGCACCACCTTACGCATGCTGGTGATGCCTACCAATTTCCCCTTGCGATCAACCACTGGGAGGGTCCCGATCTTTTCTTTGGCGAGTAATTTAGCGGCATCCAGCAAACTGGCGGTTGGGCCAATCGAAACCACGCGAGGCTTCATCCATGTGCCAATTGTTCGACTCATCTTTCACATCCTCAAAACTTTTGTGTGCGAAAAGGATTATCCCATAATCTAAAACACCGGCTTTCGGCAATGGTAGAATGCGCCGAATGGCTCCGGGCAATCTCTCGAATTCGGCCGTAACGAATAAGCTGAGAGCGCGTTGGGCCGTTTTTTTATTTATGGGGTGGACGGCAATGGTTATTAGTTATTTGTTTTTGCAACAGGATGGGTTTGCTTCATTTCGCTGGTTCATTATTGCGAGTTCAGTCTTTCTATGGCAGATCATCCTCTTTTATTTGGATCTATCGAAAAACACCCCAATTAATCGCAGATCATTACTTCCTGGCTTCGGGATCGGAACCTGGCTCTCATTATTTCGGCTGCTGCTGCTATCCCTCCTGGCCGGTTTTCTTTTCTCCCCGCGCCCGGCGGGCTGGCTGTCTTGGACGCCATTTACGCTGTACTTGCTTTTCAATCTCGTAGATTTATTGGATGGCTATGCGGCGCGCCGCTGGGGGCGGGTGACGCGCCTGGGTGAGAAGCTCGATTTGGATTTGGACGGCCGCGGCATGTTGCTGGGCAGCCTGCTGGCGGTCCAATATGGCTCGGCAGGGTGGTGGTATCTGCTGGTTGGGGCGGCGCGTTATTTATACGTTGCCGGACTCTGGTTGCGCCGGCGCCTGGGGCTGCCAGTAATCGAGAAGCCGAACCCGCTTAGCCGGCCGCTGGCCGGGCTGCAGATGGGCGTTGGCACTGCGCTGCTGGCGCCTGTTCTTTTTCCTCCGTATACGATACTCGTTTCAACACTCACCATGGTGGCTTTCATCGGCAACTTTCTCCATGATTGGCTGATTATAGGGAAAGAAAACAACCCCAGGCAATTTGTCCCGCCTTCTGTTTCGAAGTTGTTGCCATTATTTTTACGCGGAATCATTGTCACTTTATTGGCTTATCGAATATCTTCAGGGGCCATAGGCGCCCCCTCTCTGTACGTCGAGTTCTTTTTCGCAACCGCTCTGATCCTGGGTGCCGGGACACGCATACTAAGCCTGGCATTGCTAATCCACCTTGGACTTGTTTTAGAGAGACAGCCGCCTCAAATGGTAGAACTTGCGCTTTCTTTTTGCAGCCTGGCCATTGTTTACTTAGGCGCTGGAACGCTATTCTTGTGGGCCCCGGAAAATTCCATTCTTCGAAGGCGTGAACAACGCGCGAAATGAAAATTAAGAGGCAGTTCGTTTTCGCCTTATGGATATTATTGCTTTTTGTCGGGATCATTGTCTTCCTTTGGAGTATTCGCTCGGTTCCCTTCGCGGATATCGTCCGAGTTTTATCCAATTTGCAGGTCTGGAAAATTATCGTATTGCTGATGGTGAATATCG
The DNA here is from genome assembly GCA_023485685.1 of Chloroflexota bacterium. Classification (GTDB taxonomy): domain Bacteria; phylum Chloroflexota; class Anaerolineae; order Anaerolineales; family UBA11579; genus JAMCZK01. Next base: position 7,059 of record JAMCZK010000034.1, read on the forward strand.
CCATCCTGCTGGTTGTCCCCTTGCGTTGGTGGCTGATCCTGCGGGCCCAAGGTTACCGGATTTCTTACTTGCCATTATCCGGTTATCGTCTGGCTGCCTCAGCGGTAAGTTATTTCACTCCAGGCCAGAACTTCGGCGGCGAACCACTCCAGGTCATTTCGCTGAGAAAGCATCATAAGATTTCGGGCAGCGCGGCGTTGGCTTCGGTGGCACTGGATCGCGCCATCGAATTGTTCGGCAATTTCACAGTACTGGCTTTAGGAATTGCATATGTAACTGCCACGGGCCTGCTTTCCGACTTCGAGCTTCAGACTCCGCTGTTGATCGCCCTACTAGCGCTCATTACACCGGTTGCCTACCTGGTTTTGCTATGGTTCGGGGCGCGCCCCTTAGGCGGTGCGCTAAAGAGATTTCAAGCCGGCTTGGTTAAAGGAGTAATAAATGCAGAGGAATTGACGGGCAGGCTGATTCGCGAGAAGCCGCTGCTCTTCGTGGAAGGTTTGGCGGCCTCTGCTCTGGTCTGGGTTGCTCTGTTTTATGAATTCTGGCTCGCTCTGGATTTCCTCGGCTTGCGATTGGACCTAGCGCAATTGGTGCTGGTAGTAACAGCCGGCCGCATAGCGCTGCTGGCGCCAACACCCGGCGCTTTGGGCGCCCTGGAGGCCAGCCAAATGCTGGCCGTTCAGGCACTGGGCTTCGATTCAGCTTATGGCCTCGGCCTGGCGCTACTCATTCGGGCGCGGGACATCTTGTTTGCGCTGGTTGGATTGGTAATGGGTGGGCTAGGCCTTAGGTGAACAGATTGGTGCAATTATGATAACGCTTATTTCAAGTCGAAGATTGCTTCGTCGGAGTCTGCGACTCCTCCTCGCAACTGCGGAAGGCAAGCCTTCCTTGGCTATGGTAGGATTTGGCATGCCCCAAGGATTTTTCCATGAATGATAAGATCGAATTCGAGCGCGCAGTCAGCGCTCGAATGCCTACCTTCTATGGGGATTTCCAAATTCATCTGTATTCCAACAGTCTGGATGGGAAAGAACACCTGGCTCTTGTCATGGGGACGCTCTCTGCCGGGGAGCAAATCCTGGTGCGTGTACATTCCGAGTGCCTCACCGGGGATCTCCTGGGTTCAAAACGCTGCGATTGCGGAGAACAACTGGCCCAGAGTCTGGATCTGATCTCGAAAGCCGGTAGGGGTGTATTGCTTTATCTCCGTCAAGAAGGTCGCGGCATCGGCTTGCGCGACAAACTGCGCGCCTACAATCTTCAAGACGAAGGTCTGGACACGGTTGACGCCAACCTAGCGCTGGGGCACCAGGCGGATGCGCGTGATTACGACGCGGCCGCGCGCATTCTCAAGGATCTCGGTGTGGCCAAAATCTCCCTGCTCACCAACAATCCCAATAAGATCGAAGAACTGCAACGTCTGGGCATTGAAGTGATGGAACGGGTTCCCCTTCAAGGGGAAGTGAATCCTGAGAATGCTCGCTATTTGCTTACCAAAGCGGCGCGAATGAATCATCTGCTGGACCTGCCCGATCAACCGCATTCCTCAAAAAATGGGGCTACTCGATGACTGGTTGCCCAGCAGCCTTGCCCGGCATGGTGATCCCACCAGGCCGTCTGTTACCCTGAGCTATGCACAAAGCCTGGATGGCAGCATTGCTCTGCACCGAGGCGAACCGCTGGCGCTTAGCGGGCCCGATAGCCAGAAGCTGACCCACCAGTTGCGCGCCGCCCACGAGGCCATCCTGGTCGGCATTGGGACTGTGCTCAGCGATGATCCCCGATTGAACGTTCGCCTGGTTGCGGGACAAAACCCGCAAATTGTTGTGCTGGATAGCCAACTCAGGCTGCCGCTGACGGCGAGCATGCTTATAGATAGCAAACCACACGTTTTTTGCGTGGCCTCTGCAAGCCGCGAAGCTCAACGCAAACTTGAGCAGGCTGGCGCGGTTGTGGAGAGACAATCAGATCCAGCCGCGCCGCAAGTGGAGTTGCCAAAGATGTTAGCGAGGCTTAAACAGAAAGGTATCAGGAGCTTGATGGTTGAAGGCGGCGGGCGGGTGATCTCCAGTTTCTTATCGGAGAACTTTGTTGATAGAGTCGTTATCACTGTTGCACCCCAATATGTCGGCGGTTATAAGGCATTAGTCCTTCCGTTGGTGGTCATGCCGGAAATAAGAAATGCACAGGTAAAAAAGTTTGGAAAAGACTACGTTATTTGGGGTGAGGTTGGTCGTGAAACGCGCTAGCCTTTATTTCATTGGCCCGCAGAAAATGGAATTCAGGGAGGAAGAAATCCCGGACCCGGGAAAGGGCGAGATCCAGCTGCGCAGTCTCTGTTCGGCGATCAGCGCCGGGACAGAAATGTTGATTTATAGCGGGAAAATACCCATTGAATTGGAAGCCGATTCTGCGCTGCCCGCCCTCTTGGGACGCCTGGCCTTTCCGTTGAAATATGGCTACTCGATGGTTGGAGAGGTGACGCGCCTGGGCGAGGCCGTCGAGCCCGATTGGAAAGGGCGCCGTGTCTTTGCCTTCAATCCCCATGAGACGGTCTTCAATGCCGAGGTCAAGGATGTGCAGATCCTGCCCTACGACTGCTCCGATGAAGATGCCGCCTTTCTAGCCAATATGGAAACGGCCGTAAACCTGGTGCTGGATGGGAGGCCGTTGCTTGGTGAAAAAGTTGTTGTACTTGGTCAAGGCGTAGTGGGTTTGCTGACTACTGCGCTTTTGGCGCGCCACCCCCTCGATCAGCTATTCGCCGCGGACGGAATCGAACTGCGCCGCGATTTTTCTCGTCGCTTTGGTGCGCAGGATAGTTTTGCCCCGGAAGATTCCGATCACGTTAAGAATCTCTTGGGCCCGCGCGGGGCGGACTTGGTCTACGAGCTGACCGGAAATCCGGAAGCGCTCAATCTCGCCCTCGCTCTGGTCGGCGAGCATGGCCGCATTGTCGTTGGCTCCTGGTACGGCACACGGCAGGCGCCCATCTATCTGGGCGGGCATTTTCATCGCGGGCGGGTCAAAATCATCAGCAGCCAGGTCAGCCAGATCGAGCCGGCCTTGCGGGGGCGCTGGGACAAGGCGCGGCGATTTGAGGCAGCCTGGAACGTTCTGCGAGGAATCAAGCCCAGCCAACTGATTACCCATCGATTTTCATTTGACAAGGCGGTCGATGCTTATAAATTATTGGCGGCCAATCCCGAAAAGGCCCTGGGTGTCTTGCTCCATTATGAGAAATAACGATTTTCGACTATTTCTCAGAACCGCGCTTCGTAGTAAAACAAGGCATCGCCTTCAATGAATAACAGGTAAACGGAGGAGTGATGATCGAATTCTTACATTCGCCCGGTTTTCTCGGCACCCATGCCAACCTGTTTGCCGATCTCACCCTCTTGCTTAGTCTTTTGGTTCTCCTCACGTTCAGTATCGGTTTTTCTCTTGCGATCAAGGGCAGGTATGAGACACATAAATGGGTGCAGACCGCGGGTGTCATTATCAATGTAATCCTGGTACTTTGGTTAATGGTATTGCCCTATCGCAATCTGATCCTGCGCGACGAAGGCGGCCCTCGTGAGGCGATCTTCTACCAGGTGACCATGCTACACGCGGCGGTTGGCTTCTTTGCATTTTTTCTCGGTTCCTTTGTCGTGCTGCGCGGGCATAAACTGGTGCCCAAATTCCTTCAATTCAAGAATTACAAATTATTCATGCGCACGGCCTATGGCTTGTATCTCGCAACCACAATCCTTGGTTTGTGGTTGTATTACACCTGGTACGTGGTTATCGAAAATCCGCCTATCTTTTAACCCCTGACTTAGACCATGTTCACCCTGGCGCTGCAGCGGCGATTCGAAGCCCAACATCACCTGATCGGCGGCGACTGGGGCGCGGAGAATTCCCCTCACAGCCATTCGTATCTCTTAGAGTTGCGCCTGGAGGGTGAAGGACTCAACAAGCACGGCTACCTAGTTGACCTGGTCGATGTGGAAGGACACCTCGATCAATTGCTGGCTCGTTACCGTAGGGCGGACCTGAATTCGCTTTCCGAATTTTCTGGCCTCAACCCTTCGCTGGAGCATTTTGCCCGCATCCTTTGTACAACCATTGCCAGGCACTTCAAGGAAACCAGGTTGACTTCGCTGACCATCCGCCTCTGGGAGAATGAAAGCGCCTGGGCCGCTTATCGGCAGGATTTCTGAGTGCGCATCGGCCTGGTGATCTATGGCAGCTTGGATCAAGCCACCGGCGGCTACCTGTATGACCGCGCTTTGGTGGAAACTCTGCGCGCCCACGGCCATCAGATACGGATCGTTTCATTAACCTGGCGCAATTACCCGGGTCTCTTGAGGGATAATTTTTCCGCAACGCTTTTTAACCAGCTAAGACATTTAAAGGTGGATTTGCTGTTGCAGGACGAACTCAATCACCCCTCTCTGTTTTACCTCAACGAGCGGCTCAAACGGGAAATCTCATACCCCCTAGTCTCAATCGTCCACATGGTGCGCAGCAGGGCCGTATCTCCTTCGATCTTGAATTGGTTTGCTCGTCGAATAGAAAGGCGATATCTGAATTCCGTAGACGGCTTCATTTTCAATAGCCTGGAGACGAAACAACTCGTTGAGTCGATGGTGAAGGAAGCGAAGCCATCGGTGGTTGCCACTCCGGGAGGAGATCGTTTCAAGCCCAAGCTCAACGATGTGGAGATCAAGTCTCGGGCGCGGCAGCCGGGTCCTTTGCGCGTGTTGTTCCTCGGGAACCTCACCCGCAACAAGGCGCCACATCTGCTTATCGAGGCAGCGGCCAAATTGGAATTCGACTCCATTTACGTTACCCTGGCCGGTCGGCAGGACATTGAGCCTGTCTACCTTCGTTATCTCCAGCGACTAGTGAAACGCTGCGGCATGGAAGGCTGGGTGTATTTTTCCGGCCACCTGGATGGAAAATTGCTGGCGGCGACGCTGCGAACAAGTCAGGTTCTGGTTGTTCCGTCTTCCTATGAGGGTTTTGGCATCGCCTACCTGGAAGGCCTGGGATTTGGGCTCCCTGCCATTGGGACGCGAGCCGCGGGAGCTAAAGAGGTCATCCAACATGGAAAAAATGGCTTTTTGATTCCGGTAGGAGACGCCGATCACTTAGCTCGCTATCTGAGGAGACTGCATCAGGATCGGAAACTACTGGCTCGCATGAGCCTGGCTGCGCACAGCAGCTTCCGGAAATTTCCGGGCTGGAAGCAAAGCATGGAAAGAGTCGAGCGCTTCTTGACCAGCTATAATCAACTATCGCGTCGCATTCGTTCGCCACGGAGGAAGAAATGAGCGACAAAACTATTCGCTTGATCATTGCGGTTCTAGGTTTGTACACCGCCATTGTGCATTTGGTCATTTTAAATTTGGATGGGTTGGAGCCCTTGTTCATTCTCAATGGATTGGGCTATTTTGCATTGTTGGGCGCCTTGTTGTTCCGCATTCCGGCGGGGCAGCAGCGCCTACTCCATTATGCTTATATGGCATTTGCATTGGTCACGATCATTGCCTATTTCGTCGTTAACGGGGCTGAGGGTTTCGCCAGCATTCTTGGACTCAGCACCAAAGCGGTCGAAGTGCTTTTAATCGTTTTCCTGTGGTTGGATTTGAAAAAGCTGCCAGCTTAGTATTTCGATTGATACTTATCACTTTTCTTTAAGCTCACGCGAGTTGTATATCTGTGATGCGGGTGGATTCTTCGCTGGCACACGGCTGGCTTTGCCCGCCTTAGCTGGCTCCATTAGACTATAGGAGCACCATAGTGCCAGCAAGAGCTGATTAAGTCTATGGCTAGCAGAATGACAGACAAAAAACTTTCGCTTCCATCTGTTGCCGAGTGGCTTGGCTTAACGCGTTCCCTACTGATGTATTACGCCGTCCCGGGCCGGGCGCATGCCTGGCGGCGCTTTTATCGCAGCTTTGTTTCTCCTGGTGACTTGTGTCTCGATATTGGCGCGCACGTGGGAAACCGCTCGGCCGCAATGTTGGCAATCGGCGCCCGCGTGGTGGCGGTCGAGCCGCAGCCGCTTATGGCCGCTGTCTTGCTGGGGAAGTATGGCGCCCGGCCACACTTCCATCTGGTCAGCAAGGCAGTTGGGGCCAAGGCGGGCAAGGCTGAAATGCTGGTCAGCACGCGCACGCCCACGGTGTCCACTTTATCCGGCAGCTGGGCCAGGCAAGTGGGCCGATCGCGCAGTTTTTCCGATGTCCGCTGGGATGGCCGCATGGAAATAGGAGTCACTACTTTGGATGCCCTGGTGGCCGAATTCGGCATTCCGACATTCTCCAAACTAGATATTGAAGGTTACGAATTGGAAGCCCTTAGCGGGCTGTCCCAGCCTTTGCCGGCCATTTCCATTGAATACCTGCCTATGGCAAAAGACAGAGCCATGGCTTGTGTCGAACGCCTGATGGAATTGGGAGATTATGCTTTCAACGTGATCCACGGCGAGTATCCACGGTTTGCTCTGACCGCCTGGGTCTCAGCGAGTGCCGTTCGTGATCTGATCATGAGGCTACCCGCCGAAGGCCGGGCAGGAGAGGTTTATGCTCGGCTCGGGGTATGAAGGTTAGTTCTGCTGTTTTCCTTATGGGCAGGTAGAATTAAGTTATCCCCTTTCGCTCGAGGTCTTGTGACGAAAAACGAATTGAGTCCCGTCGAACCTGAAACTCAATCCGCCCGCTGGCACACGCTGGGCGCTTTTGTTTCTCTTACCCTAGTTGCCGGCTTGGTAATTTGGCTGGACCAATGGACCAAAACCTGGGTGCGCACCAACCTGGCGCTGGGCGAATCCTGGCGTCCCTTTGATTGGCTGCCCTCTTACCTGCGTATCGTGCATTGGCGCAACAGCGGCGCGGCCTTCGGCTTGTTCCAGGGAGGCGGGGGCATTTTTGCCATCCTGGCCGTCATTGTCACGTTGATGATCATCTTCTACTTCCCGCGCATCCAACGCGGGGATTGGGCGTTGCGCCTGGCCATGGGTTTGCAATTGGGCGGCGCAGTGGGCAATCTTTTGGATCGTCTCCAGCACAACCTGACGGTGACCGATTTTATTTCCGTCGGAAGTTTTCCGGTCTTCAATGTAGCCGATTCTGCTATTACACTTGGCGTGATTATTCTATTCTTCAGTATCTGGCTGACGAACGATCGTGGACCAGAAAAGAAACCGGAGTTTGGCAAAGAACGAGCCGCGAGTGAATGAGCGCGTCCATCGATTACGCGCACCGGTTGCTTCCAGTCTCCGCCTGGATAAATTCCTAGCCGCCGAACTCCCCCAGTACTCACGCGCCCGGCTGCAGGGTCTGATCAAGGAAGGGCGCGCGGAAGTGGATGGCCGCGCGGTTAAGAAGGTCGGCTTTTTACTTCAGGGTGGCGAAACCATTGAATTGCATGTTCCTCCTGCCCGGCCCGTAGACCTGATTCCCGAAGCGATTCCATTAGATGTTGTTTTCGAAAACGATGATGTGATCCTGATCAATAAACCCGCCGGCCTGGTAGTGCATCCGGCTGCGGGCCACGCAACGGGAACCCTGATCCACGCTATGCTGGCCCACGCACCTGAGATCGAGGGGATCGGTGGCGAATTGCGCCCCGGCCTGGTCCACCGCCTGGACAAGGACACTTCCGGTCTCATTGTATTGGCGAAGAATGAAACCACCCAGCGATTTCTGCAGGAGCAATTCCAGAAGCGCGAAGTCGAAAAGACTTACATAGCCCTCGTCGACGGCCGCCCACCCACAGCCAGCGGCCGGGTGGATGCACCCATTGGCCGCGACCCGCGCGAGCGCAAACGGATGGCCGTGGTTTCGGCTGCCAAAGGCAGGCAGGCGGTAACGGATTATCGGGTGATCGCGAGTTTCGAGAAACACAGCCTGCTGGAATTAGTTCCCCACACCGGGCGCACCCATCAAATTCGGGTCCACTTGGCATTTTTGGGCTGCCCGGTGGTTGGCGACCGCGTCTACGGTAAGCGCAATCCCAGCTTGCCACTGACACGCCATTTTCTGCACGCATTCCGCTTGAAGTTGAGATTGCCCGGAGAATCAAAGCCAAGGATCTTTGAAGCCCCGCTACCTGATGATTTACAACAACAACTCGATTTATTGAAAGCAACCAACTATCCCGAAGTTGGCTAGCGTAGCTGCGGGGTCACTTCGCCCTCAGTAGACAGGGCGGGGAAACCCCGCCCCTACCAATGATTATGTTGGTTGCTTGTATACTAAATAAGATGAACACAATCGACCTTCGTTCCGATACCGTTACCTGGCCCACGCAAGAAATGCGCGAGGCGATGGCGCGAGCCGAGGTAGGCGACGACGTCTATGGCGAGGATCCCACGGTTAATCGGCTTCAAGAGTTGGCCGCCGAGCGTATGGGCAAAGAAGCTGCGCTTTTCGTGCCCTCGGGTGCGATGGGCAACCTGGCCGCCCTGCTGGCCCACTGCCAGCGCGGCGACGAAGTTATCCTCGGCGACTTGGCGCACCCGTATCTATATGAAGGTGGCGCCATGGCGGCGCTGGGCGGCATCCAGCCGCGCACCCTACGCAATCAGCCGGACGGTACCCTGATACTTGATGAAATCGAAGCGGCCATCCGCGAAGATGACGTGCACTATCCCATCACACGCCTGGTAGCGCTGGAGAATACACACAATCGCTGCAATGGAGTTCCCCTTTCTGCGGATTACATTCGTTCCGTTGGTGAGCTTGTAAAGAAACACAAGTTGGCTTTTCACATCGACGGGGCGCGTATCTTCAATGCTGCCATGGCGTTAGACACTCCTGCGAAGCGATTGGTAGCGCCCGCTGATTCGATCACTTTTTGTTTGAGCAAAGGGCTTTGCGCCCCTGTCGGTTCGGTACTGTGCGGCTCCAAGGAATTCATTGCCAGGGCGCTGCGCGTGCGCAAACAGTTGGGCGGTGGCATGCGCCAGGCCGGTATCCTGGCCGCAGCGGGCATCATTGCATTGGAGAAAATGGTCGATCGCCTGGCGGAGGATCACCAGCGTGCCAAGCGGCTGGCAGACGGATTAGCGGAATTCCCTCAGTTACGCGTCTTTCCTCAATACACCAATATCATCCGCTTCCAATTATCCGATGAAAGTAAGATGAAGCCTGACAAAATCGTCGCTGCGTTGGCGAAAGAAGGAATCCGCATCGGGCACGGCGGTCCCTGGGGTTTTCGAGCGGTTACGCATTACTGGATCGATGATGCCGCGATAGAAAAGACTCTGGCAGCATTTCGCAAAGTTTTTAAAGACTAGGTTTAATGCCATAGCTTTAGAAGCTCTCGCCAGGCACAAGCTTGCGAAGGTTTAATTCAAAATGAAACGGATAGCAAGACTCACCTTCGCAAGGTTACCAAGCCAACCCTGGATGATATAATGCCCATCTTACTGTTTTTGCGACCGGTTTCGTGTTGGAGACAATTTAATGGGTGATTTCCTCACCATTCAGGACATCGAAAAAGCAGCCCAACAAGTTCAAAAACGCAGCAAACTGAAACCTCAGGTCGGCCTTATTCTAGGTTCAGGCCTCGGGTCGCTCGCGGAATCCGTTGAAAACCCCGACTACATTCCGTATGCCGAAGTGCCTGGCTGGCCGGTGTCCGGCGTGCAAGGACACGTTGGGCGCCTGGTATTGGGTGAGCTGGAATCGCAACCCGTTGTCGTCATGCAAGGTCGTTCCCATTATTACGAGGGCTACGACATGCCCCGCCTCGGCTTGCCTGTACGCGTCATGCGGCATTTGGGCATTGAGATCCTGATTGTGACGAACGCCGCCGGCGCGGTGAATCCCGATTTTGAACCCGGCGATCTGATGCTGCTTGTGGATCATCTCAATCTTCTCGGCATGGCTGGCCAAAACCCGCTGCGCGGTCCCAATTTAGATTCGCTGGGCCCGCGGTTCCCTGATATGAGCCAGGTCTACGACCGCAAATTGCAGAGCACTGCCCGCTTGGCGGCTGAGGAGGAAAAAATCAATCTGCGCGAAGGCGTATATTGCTGCCTGGCTGGCCCCAGTTTTGAGACACCCGCTGACCTGCGCTTTTTGCGCAACGTTGGCGTGGATGCAGTGGGCATGTCTACGGTGCCTGAAGCGATTGTGGCGCGCCATGGCGGCATCCGCGTGTTGGGCATCTCCGGCATCAGCAACAAAGCCAACCTGGACGGCACCACAGAGACCAGCCATGAGGAAGTCCTGGAGGCCGGGCGCGTGCTGGTTCCCAAGCTGACCAAATTGATTCGAGGGGTGCTGCGAAAGCTGTCTTAACGGAGGTGGAGATTGCCACGCTTCCCCTTCGCTACGCTCAGGGTCGCTCGCAATGGTTTAACTGGTAGTTATTAGGAATGGCGGAAGTATTACGATTTTTTGTGCAATATGAGGCGGTTCTATATTTCGTCCTAGGGTTGGGCGGCATCATTTATTTGTATCGCTTCTGGCTGGCCTGGCAGGAAGTCCGTCTGGCAATATACGGATTGGAGCGAGAGGCTTCCCGTGCACGCCTTAGTCAAGCTGCGATCATCTTGTTCATACTTTTGGTTCTGGCGGTGATGGTCTTTATCATGGTCACTTTCGTCGCTACGACGTTGCCGGCACAGGCTTTACTGGCTACGCCCACTTTGGATTTCTCCGCCGGCTCGCCGTTCGATCAATTGGAAACACCCCAGCAAACGGCCAGCGTGGCCACCGCCACGCCGCTGCCGACGGTGAGCATCGACCCCACGGGTTGTGTCGAGAATCGCATCGTCATTTCAACTCCGGAAGCCGGCGATACGTTGCAGGGTGCTGTGGAAGTGCGCGGCACCGTGGATGTGCCCAATTTTGGGTTCTACAAATTCGAAGTGGCGCGCGCCGAAGAAGAATTATGGCTCACCATTCAGGCCGGCCGCAATGTGATGCGCGATGGCGTCTTGGTGGAAAATTGGGATACTTCGCGCTTGCCCGCCGGGGATTACGTGCTCCAGCTCGTTGTCACCAATAGTTCCGGGGAGGAATTGCCCCCATGCCGGATTCCCGTGCGAATTGAGCTGCCCCAGTGAACGCCAGCACTAATCTCTCTCTCCTTATTCGTCCCGCCACGGAAGACGATTATCAGGGTCTCCTGGACCTGGACCACAACTTTTCCACCGAATATGTCTGGCAAATGGAACTTGGCCAGGGAAGCCCTCGCATGGGCGCCCAGTTTCGCGAGACCCGCCTGCCGCGCCCGATGCCGGTGAGCTACCCGCGCTCGCGTGATCGCCTGCAAACAGAATGGAAGCAGCGCGCCGCACTCTTGCTCGGCGAGAGCGATTCAAAGATTGTCGGATACGCCAGCCTCTCCGCCGGGTTGGCGCCGGGCGCCATTTGGCTCACCGATTTGGTGGTCGATGTCCCCTATCGGCGCAAAGGCGTGGGTTCCCGGCTGATCTCCGCCGCCCAGACCTGGGCGCGAGAACATGGGCATGACCGTCTCGTTTTGGAAATGCAATCGAAGAATTACCCTGCCATCAAGCTGGCTCAAAAATTGGCCTTTGAATTTTCTGGCTATAACGATCGTTACTACGAAAATCAGGATATTGCGTTGTTCTTTGCCAAGCGGTTGGCTTAAATAAATACTTATCACCTTTCTTTATTGGTTTGGAGATTAGTTGTTAGCAACTTTAGAAACCCTCAATCGAGTCTTCGAAGCCGGCATCGCCATCACCGCTCTCTCGCTTTTTTTGCGGTCGCTTACCATCAATCTGCGTGACCGCGTCTCGCGCGCCTTTGCGGTCATCCTGGCCAGCATGATGGTCAGTTCCGCCGGGGAAGCGGTGGCTGCCTCGCTGGCCGGGCAAGCCGGGCTCGATTTCTGGCTGCACTTCCAGTGGCTGGGCACCATTTTCCTACCGGCCGGCTACCTGCACTTTTCCGACGCATTGCTCGAGACCACTGGTCGCCCCTCCCGCGGCCGGCGTCGGCTGGCAGTTCGTCTCTCCTATTTGATCTCCGCTGTCTTTGTTGTGCTCCTCTCTATGGGCTTGCTGCTCGGGCCGCCGGTTCCCAACGGCGAACCGGTCCCATACCTTGGCCGTACCTCGCTCTCCTGGGTGTTCACCGCCTATTACCTGATCATCATCGTCCTGGCTCTGTCTGTCATGTGGCGCGCCTGGCAGCGCACGGTGCTCTCGGCCAGCCGCCGTCGCATGACGTATTTACTGATCGGCTCCTTGGTATTGGCTCTCGGCGCCTACCCCTTCTTGCTTGTTGGCTCGGGGTTGGCAGCCTCCTTCCCGGAGATTTTTCTGTTCAGCGCGGCCGTTGGCAGCATTTTGGTGTTTTGGGCTATGGTGGCTATGGCCTACGCCACTGCATTCTTTGGTGTGCCCTGGCCTGATCGCGTGGTGAAGAGCCGCTTGTTCCGCTGGTTGGTGCGCGGCCCGGCGACCGTTTTCATCGTGCTGCTACTGCTCCCCGGGGTCGGCCAAATCAGCGAGGTGTTTCGAACCAGCGAAGCTATCATGCTTCCTATTTTGGTTGCTCTCTCCGCGTTGCTGACTTCGCATGTGCTCACCCTGGCGCTGCCCACACTGGAAAACTGGCTGCTCTTCAGCGGAGAAGGCGCCGATGCCCAATTCGTGCAGAATCTGCAAGAGCGCGTGCTCACCAATTCCGACCTGCGCCAATTCTTGGAAGCCCTGCTTTCCGCGGTTTGCGACCGCTTCCAGACTCAATCCGCGTTCGTCGCCATGCTGGAAGACGGCAAGGTCCAGCAATTGCTTGAAGTGGGCGACAAGAAATTGCTTGGCAAGAAAAAAAAGGCCTCTTCTGAACTCGAACAGCTCGCCCAGCGCGCCCATGGCGATCCTCACATTTTTTCATGGGATTCATTTTGGCTGTTACCTTTATATGCTGCGCAAGGCCAAATATTAATCGGTTTGCTCGGTGTGCGCCGCACGCGCAAACTCGAACTCAGTGAAGAGCAGCATGAAGCCTTGCTTAGCCTGGGCGAACGGGCGGCGCTGGCCATCGACGATCGTCGCCAGCAGACCCAGGCCCTCAGTTCGCTGCAAACCCTGGGTCCCCGCGTCGACTTGATTCAGCGGCTGCGCGCGGCATCGCGCTTCGACCAAAGCGAAGTCCTCAGCGATTTCGGTTCCCTGCCCGAATACAGCGACCTGGTGCGCTGGGTGAAGGAAGCGCTCACGCACTATTGGGGCGGCCCACGTCTTACCGACAGCCCTCTGCGCGGCTTGCAGGTTGTCCAAAGGGCGCTAAAGGTGCACGACGGCAACCCGGCCCAGGCGATGCGCAGTATTTTACAGGAAGCCATTGAACGCAATAAACCAGAGGGAGAACCGCGCCTGAACGGAGAATGGATGCTTTACAACTTGCTGGAGATGAAATTCCTGCAAGGCCGCAAGGTTCGCGAAGTGGCCTCTCGCCTGGCAATGTCTGAAGCGGACCTGTATCGTAAACAACGCGTGGCCATCGAAGCGGTGGCGCGCAGTTTATTGGAGATGGAAACCAATATGATCGAGCAACATAATGGAAAGGATGAAAGAAAGTGAACCAGTACAACCATTCTGATTCCCAAGCTCACGTTTCGGATACCTCGGGGAACGACGACGGCTGGTGGAAATCCATCCTTGCGGAAGAACAGAAATACGCCGGCCGCGAGCGGCACCCGAAGCGCAAACCCGTGGCGCCGGCTCCTGCGAGGCGTGCCGGCGCGCCAACCGCCCGACCTCTGGGCGAGCGCAAACCGCAGACGCTCGATTGGGTGGATTGGACGCGCGTGCTGAAATTGCAGGAGCAGGAAACCGTCTGTTACGCGGAAGTAGTGGGCTTCAACCGCGGTGGCCTGCTGGTGCGCACGCAGGAGTTCCAGGGCTTCGTGCCCCGCTCCCATCTGGTGGCCGCCACCAACGGCCAGAAGATCACCGAGCGCTTGCTGGAATCCTACGTGGGTCGCGAGATGGAATTGAAAGTCATCGAATGCGACCCTGAGCGCGGCCGTATTGTCCTTTCGGAGCGCGCCGCGCAAAGCGCGCCCGGCTCGCGCCACGGCTTACTGCAAACCTTACAGGTCGGCCAGCAATTGGAAGGTGTGGTCACCAACGTGACTCCCTTTGGCCTGTTCATTGACCTCGGCGGCGTGGAAGGCCTGGTGCATATTTCCGAACTATCCTGGGGCCGGGTCGGCCATCCGCGCGAAGTAGCTACTCCCGGGGATCGACTGAACGTCGTGGTCCTCGAGCTCCAAACGGACCGCGGCCGCGTCTCCCTCTCTGTCAAACGCGGCTTGCCCAACCCGTGGTCCACAGCAAACGAAAAATACCCAATCGGCGCCGACGTCGATGCTGAGATCACAGAAGTAGTACACTTCGGGGCATTTGCCAAACTAGAAGAAGGCCTTGAAGGATTGATCCACATTACCCAGATGGGTTTGCATCACCGGCTGGACCCGCGCCTCGTACTGGAATCCGGTATGAAAGTCAAAGTGCGTGTCCTGCAAGTGGAAGGAGACAGACAGCGGCTTAGTCTGCAACTCCTTGGCGAGCCTTGGAAAGAAAGAGATTCCAGGGGACCCTCCTGGCTGGATACCCCTGGAGAACATGCGTAAGCAGCGAAGCCTCGCGGCTGCCCGGCCGCGGTTTGGTTTCCTGGCCCGGTTGCAAAGCTTCCGTTTGAACCTCGGTTCATACATCGCTGAAGCCATCGGCATCTTGCTGCTGGCAGCTGCACTGCTTACATTGCTTGGATTGCTGGGATTGACGGAGGGCACCATCCTGACGCCCTGGATCGGCTTGCTCAGACGCTGGCTGGGGTGGGGCGCGGTATTGGTGGTGCTCACCCTGGCCTCTGCAGGCTGGCGCCTGCTCATTGGGCGGCGCACGGCCTATGGCTTCGCCTGGGGACGCGTGGTGGCCGAGGAGATGGCCGCCTTTTCCGCATTGGGCTTGCTGAGCCTGTTCCTCGGCCAGTCGCTGGAAACCGCCGAAGCAGGCGACGCGGGCGGCCTGGTAGGCTGGGGCCTGGTAGAGAGTTTGCGTTTGCTTTTCGGTAGCTTCTTGCCAGACTGGCTGGCTGTCTTCATCGTTGGTTTCCTGCTCGTAGCCGTTTTTCTGCTTGCCGGCTTGTCCTCGCTTCGGCAAACGGCCTGGTTGCGCTCTTCGTTGGCGTCTCCCGGCAAAACTGTTGTGCCCGTAACGCCTCCCGTTTTGTCCATTTCCCCAGTAGGTGAAAAGGCGGAGGAACCTTCTTCACGACAACGATCCACGCGAATCCCGGCGGAATTCCGCAAGGATTTTCGGGTCGAGAAAAAAGCCGCTAGACCTTCCAAACCAATCCGCAGATCTGCGGATTTGCCTCCATTAGATTTGCTGGCCGAGGAACAAAGTTCGCGGCCTGATGAGCGCCACATCAATCAGATGGCCGGCTTGTTGGAAAAGACGCTGGCCGAATTTGGAATTCCGGCGCGAGTCGTTGGATTCCAGGTTGGCCCCACCGTTACCCAGTTCCATCTCGAACCCGGCTACATCGAGAAGGCGGGCGACGAAGACAGCGAAAACCGCCAAAAGGTGCGCGTGGCGCAGATCTCTGCGCTGCAGCGTGACCTAGCACTGGCGCTTTCTGCGCAGCGCCTGCGCATCCAGGCGCCGGTGCCCGGGCGCTCTTACGTGGGCGTCGAGGTGCCCAATTCACGCACCAGCCTGGTGCGCTTATGCCCGATACTGGAAAGCCAGCCCTTTCAGAAATTGGGCTCCCCGCTTGGCATGGCGCTGGGCCGCGATGTTTCCGGTGCGCCCATTGCTGCGGACTTGTCCAAGATGCCGCACTTGCTGGTGGCCGGTACTACCGGTTCGGGCAAGTCCGTGTTGATCTCGGCCATTGCCATTTGCCTGGTGATGAACAATAGCCCCGAAGACTTGCGCCTGGTGATGATCGATCCGAAGATGGTGGAACTGGTGCGCTTCAACGGGCTGCCCCACTTGCTCGGCAAAGTGGAAACCGAGCTTGAACGCATCAACGCCGTGCTGCGCTGGGTGGTGGCCGAGATGCAACGCCGCTACAAGTTGCTCGAGGCTGCGCGGGCACGCGATATCGAAAGCTATAACCAAAAGGCCGCCCGGAAAGCCGATGACGAACACTTGCCGCGCATCGTTGTATTGATCGACGAACTGGCCGATTTGATGATGTCCACTGCTGAACATACCGAGGCAACCCTGGTGCGCCTGGCGCAGATGGCGCGCGCCACCGGCATTCACCTCGTCGTCGCTACCCAGCGCCCCAGCACGGACGTGGTCACCGGTTTGATCAAAGCCAATTTCCCCGCACGCATTTCGTTCGCGGTCGCTTCTTCCATCGACTCGCGCGTCATCCTCGACACGACCGGCGCCGAATCGCTGCTGGGGCGCGGGGACATGTTGTATCTGGCTCCGGAAGCTGCAGCCCCGTTACGTTCGCAGGGCGTGATGATTACCGACCAGGAGATCGAAGCGGTGATCGATTATTGGCAGCAGGCCTGGGAATTGGAGGAACCAGAAGCGGCGCCCTGGGATGGCCTGATGCAAAAAGAAGCGTGGATTTCTGACAAAGATGAGCTGATCGAGCGTGCCATTGAGGAAATTCGCCGCACAGGAAAATCCAGTGCTTCGCATTTGCAGCGCGCTTTGCGCATCGGTTACCCGCGCGCCGCACGATTGGTGGACGAGCTGGAGGAAATGGGCGTGTTGGGTCCTGTGCAAAGCGGCGGGCGCGAACGCGAGGTATTGATGAACTTGGATGACTTCTCCGAATCCGAAGAAGGTGAAGAATGAAACAACCCGCGTCGACCATTGCGAGCGAGCGAAGCGAGCGTGGCAATCCCCAAGATCGAGCTAGGGGACTGCCACGTCGTATCCGCTCTGCGGAACCTCCTCGCAGTGGTTTGAAGGCACAGATCACCTTCACCGACCGTTTACGGATCAATTTCCGTTTCGTACTTGATCCAGCGGTCGAGTTCCTGGATCGCACCGGAGTTCATCCCAACTATCTCACCGCCATCGGCGTGATAGGCACAACGGCCGCCGCATATCTCGTCTCGCAAAGCCTGTTCACCTGGGCCGGTCTATTGATATTGCTGGTCGGCCCCGTGGACGCGCTGGACGGCGCCCTGGCCCGCCGCCGCGGCGAGCAACAAGCCTTCGGCGCCTTCGTCGATTCGGTGGCCGATCGCTATTCGGAGCTGGCTCTCTACGCCGGCCTGCTCTGGGTGGCTCAAGCGGGAAGCGATTGGCGGCTCAGCTTCCTAGTGTATTTTGCTGCCTTCGGTTCCGTGCTAGTTTCCTACGTGCGCGCCCGGGCGCAGAGCCTGGGCATGGACGCCAAAGGGGGTCTGCTCACCCGCGTCGAGCGCTTCATTATTATGACCGCTTGCTTGATTTTCAACATTCCCTTCATAGGTGTCGGTATCCTGGCAATCGGCACTAATCTCACTGCGATACAACGCATCTGGCACGTGCGGCAAATGTCGAAACATGGTTAAACCATTGCGAGCGAGCGTAGCGAGCGTGGCAATCTCCGAGATCGATGTTGGGGATTGCCACGTCGGGCTCATTTACATTCGCCCTCCTCGCAATGGTTTAAATTGCTGAAATGTTTATCGACCAATACGGCATCCACCTCGGCCCCCTGTACCTCCACTTCTACGGCCTCATCCTTGTGCTGGGCATCCTAGCCGGCACCTTGCTGAGCGAACGGCTGGCGAAAGCCCGCAGCATGAATGCGCAGTTCATCTGGGACAGCCTCATTTGGACGCTGGTGGCCGGTATCGTGGGCGCCCGGCTTTGGCATATCTTCACACCGCCGCCCTCGTCCATTGCCGTTGGCATTACCACCGAGTTCTACCTGACGCATCCCCTGGATGCGCTGGCGATCTGGAACGGAGGATTGGGAATTCCGGGCGCCGTGATCGGGGGAGGTGCCGCCTTGTACCTGCTCGCCCGCCGCCGCGGTGAAAACTTCCTCGCCTGGGCGGACGTGATCGCGCCGGGTCTGGCGCTGGGCCAGGCCATCGGCCGCTGGGCGAACTTCGTCAACCAGGAGCTATACGGCGCACCAACCGACCTACCCTGGGCAATTACCATCCCGCCCGAAAAGCGGCTAGCTGGATTTGATCAGTTTTCAACTTCTCACCCCTTGTTCTTGTACGAATCTCTGTGGAGCCTGGCGACGGTTTTCTTCCTTATCTGGGTTGCCAGGAAATACAGCGACCGCCTTAAGACAGGCGATGTCTTCCTGATTTACCTAATCACTTATCCCACTATACGTTTCCTGCTTGATTTCTTGCGCTTAGACGCGTCCATGGTAGCGGGCATCAATGCCAACCAGGCAGTGATGTTAGTGGTTGGGGTGGCAGCTCTGGGTAGGTTGTTAATAAAGCATCGACGCGGTTCATAATAGATGCCTCGACTTTTCTTGGGAGCTTAGGGGTCGAAAAACCTTGTCAAGTTCGTAGCTGCGGAGGCAGTAATGAAGAAAGAAACGATTCAGTGGCTCCTTGATGGGGATGCCTGGATTGCCTACCGGACACGTCTAGATCTGCTCGAACAATCTGAAACTACCACGGAAGTCCGGGCTGCACGTAAGGCTATGCTTGCAGACGCGAAGATCAGCGCTATTTTGAAGGAGTTGGAAAATTGGCCGGGAATCGTTTTAAGCAGCCACAAATCCGCAAGCCAACCTTTCCATAAATTAACATTTATCGCGGATCTGGGATTTAAAGTCAGTGATCCTCCGATTAATAAGATCGTGCGCCGGGTAATGGAGCATCAATCAAGACAAGGTCCTTTTCAGTTGCCCACCAATGTGCCCACGCAATACGGTGGCAGTGGAAAAGATGAGTGGGCGTGGGCTTTATGCGATGCCCCTGTCATTGTCTACGCCCTTATAAAGATGGGCATGGGAGATCATCCAAAAATCCAACGGGCCATCCAATATTTAGATGGATTAGTAAAAGAAAATGGATAGCCATGTGCCGTCTCGCCGGAACTGGGAAAATTCCGTGGCCCGGGCCGCAAGGGTGACCCTTGCCCTTATGCAACACTGGTTATGCTAAAAGTGTTGGCACAAGTTCCCGACTTACGAGAAGGTCCATCGGCGAAAATCGGCACGGAGACGCTGCTTTCCTTGTGGGATCATAGTAAACAGCAGCACCCGTATATGTTTTTCATGGGGACTGACTTTAGAAAACTTAAGGCGCCGTTGTTCTGGTATGACATCCTTCACGTACTTGAAGTCTTAAGTCAATTTAGGCACGTAAAGAAAGATTCTCGTTTTAGGCAAATGGTAAAAATTGTTGGAAGTAAAAGCGTTGGCGATGACAAGTACGTCCCCGAGTCGATCTGGACCGCATGGAAAGATTGGGATTTTGGACAAAAGAAAATCCCATCCCGGGGACTTACATTGCAGGTGCAGCGTATTTTGAAGCGTTCTTTGAACTAATAATCCAAGCGCGGGGTAAGACTATTACAAAGCCAAAAAAAACGGCAATGCGCCGAACCGTTTTTACCATTCTTATTAATCTGGTATTTCTCTTCTCGCCATTAATTGTCCCCGTTCCGGTCCAAGCCCAAACTGATCCACCGCCGCCGCGCAAAGCCATCATCATCGAAACATACACCGAGCACGAATGGTGGCTGCTCGCCTGGGCGGACAATACGCTTGCCTGCCGCATCCTCACTGAGAATGACGGCCAACCCAGCTTTTCCGAAGTCCAGGCAGATTGTCCCGAGGATGTTTTCAGCCTTTGGCTGGAGCACCGTTCTGTGAAGCGGCCGCAAACGCGGGGGGACCTCACTACATGCTCCGGATACTACCTTTTTTATGTTGGCTCTCATCAGGCGGAGCGTGAAGTTGAGATCGAACTCCCTTCACCCTCGGTTTCTCTTTCGCTGGATGGCTGTACACAGGCCGGTACCGAGACGCGCTGCGCGTTATTGCCCACCCTGGTCTTTGCGGCTACAGAACCTTTAGCAGACCACCGCATCATCAGTGTCAGTTACACGTACCGGGGAGATACCCACAGTTGTGAAGGACCAACTTGTTCTGTTTCATTAGGCCCCACACCTCTGTTTGGCGACCGCCTCCTCTTTTGGGCCAAGTCTTCTTACGGGGATAGCACACTGATTTTCGAGGCTTCGATACGCGTAAAACCCGCCGGAGATGGAAGCTGGCAAGTCGACATTCTCAGCACACAATGGGAAGCCGCCGTCGAGGTGTTCGCGTTGGAGTGGGGCGCCTTTCCTCCATTAGGGGAATCCCCCGTTTGGTTGTCTCATCCCGCCGATGCATCTTCGCTGGCTTCGCATGAGCAATACCATTACCTTGCGGGCCAGCTTATCAACGCCGGGGCTGTCGACGCGTCAGCCTGCGCCGACGGCGGGCGGCTTCCAAACGGATATGCGAGTCAATGCGGCATTGAATTAGCTCTGGATGCCGTGATCAGTTGGCAGAACCGATTCGACCAGGTCATTTTCGATGCGGCTGACCGTCACGGCTCATCTCCCCGGTTATTGAAGAATCTCATCGCACGCGAAAGCCAGTTCTGGCCGGGCACTTATCTGCTCAGCCCGAATGAATATGGTCTGGCCCGGCTGACCGAAACCGGCGCGGATACCATTCTTATGTGGAATCAAGATTTCTTTGCCCAATTCTGTCCCCAGTTTCTTTTCGAAGAAGTATGTGAACGTGGATATATCCAGTTGCAGCCCGTGCACCAGGAATTATTGCGGGGAGCCTTGTCCACGCGGGTAAACCTGGTCTGTGCCATCTGCGAATACGGTTTCGACTTCGACCGGACCGATTACAACATCGAATTGATTGCAGAATCTCTGCTGGCCAACGCCGCCCAGGTTGGCCAAATGCTGACTAATCTGACAAAGATTTCGCCCGGAGCAAGTACGAGTTATGCAGACCTTTGGCGGTTCACCTTAGTCAACTACAACGCCGGACCGGGTTGCCTGACTGCCGCGCTCAAGCCAGCTGTCAAAGCGCATGCCGAGCTGAACGGGGCCGGGATTTCCTCCCGTCTTCGCGGGGATTGTCGCGCAGCAATCGAATATGTAGAAGCAATCACCGCGCAATAGGAATGCAGAAACAAAAAACGGGCCTTCGCCCGTTACTTTTACCAGCCCTGAATGTAACTTCCCCAATCCTGATTATGACTCAGGTAGCGCCCGAAAATGTACTGCGCTGAGGCTGTGGGGGCAGATGGGTGGTTGAGGAGGCGCATCCCGGCGCTGTCGGCCATGCGGCCGCCTTTGCGATGGTTGCAAAGCCTGCACGCAGTCACCAAATTATCCCAGCTGTGCGTTCCGCCCAGCCTGCGGGGAATGACGTGGTCCAGGGTTAGATCGAGGTCGTTGCGGCCGCAGTACTGGCAGGTGTAATTGTCGCGGCGGAAGACTTCCTGTTTGTTCAGTTTCACGGAAGGCCGGGGACGCTTGATCATGCGCTCCAGGCGAATTACGGATGGGGCGGGATAGATGGTTCGAGCAGTGTGGATTTCTCCCCGGCCGTTAAGCAACATGGAGGCTTTATCGGAGAAGATCAAGCCTACGGCTCGCCGGATCGTGCAGACGTTCAGGGGTTCGTAGTTGGCGTTAAGGACAAGAACAGGGTCCCTTAAATTACTTTGCATGAGGCCGCCGTGAAGTACACAACAGGCGAAATTATAGCATACGGACATGCGTGCTATAATGCTCTTTCATGTTGCATGATTGTTTCGTTTACGATTATTATCAGACCTGAACCTTGTTTGGCGATGGTCTTCTTGCGCGCCCTCGCCTGTGAGGGCGCTGTTGTTTAAAATCTAACCACAAAGGCACAAAGAACATAAAGAGAACAAAAATTCTTTGTGCTCTTTGTGGCATTGTGGTTAACTGGTTGCAGCAATCCAAAGGTGTCTGGAGATGGTATGAACATTAATGAACAAGCCGCCACGCTGATGCAGGGCACCGAATATGGCGACCAGCAATTACAGCGTGCCATGGAAGCTGAGCTGCGGGAACGCTTGCTGGATGCCGAGAAGACCGGAAACAAGCTGCGCGTCTACCTGGGCATCGACCCCCGCACCACCGACCTGCATCTCGGCCACACCATCCCCCTGCGTAAACTACGCCAGTTCCAGGACCTCGGCCACCATATCATCTTTGTGGTGGGGACTTACACCTCATTGATCGGAGACCCGTCCGATCAAGACAAGCTCCGCCCGCTGCTCACCCAAGAGCAGGTGGAGGAAAACGCACGCACGTATGCCGAGCAGGCTTTCCGCGTATTGAATAAAGAAAAGACCGAAGTGCGCTACAACGGAGAGTGGCTTTCCAAAGTGACCTTCGCGGACTTGATCGGCTTCGCGTCCAACTTCACCATTCAACAATTCCTCACCCGTGAAAATTTCCATCTGCGCTGGGAAAAGGGCGATCCCGTTTACCTGCACGAAACCTTTTACTCCATCATGCAGGCTTACGATGCTTATGTGCTCAAGGCCGACGTGCAGGTGGGCGGCACCGACCAGCTTTTTAACATCATCACCGCGGGGCGCAAACTGATGACCGCGCTGGGCGCCAAACCTAACATTGGCATCATCATGGGCATTTTGCCGGGCACTGATGGGGTCATTCGCATGAGCAAGTCATTGGGCAACCACATCCCCTTGAATACCGATGCCCACGATATGTTTGGCAAAGTGATGAGCGTGCCCGATATCGCCATGGGGAGCTACATGCGCCTGACCACGCGCTGGACGGCCAGCCAAATCGCCGCAAAGGAAAAGGCGCTGGCGGATGGTAGCCTGCATCCGCGCGACGCCAAGACCGAGATCGCCACGGAAATCACGGAGATCTTCTACGGCGCTGAAGCGGCTAAAGCGGCCAGGGAGCAGTTTGCCCGCGTCTTTCAGCAGGGAGACGTGCCGGAAGATCTGCCTGTCTTCAAAGCGAAGGCCAAGCAGACCGTGCTGGATGTGTTGATTGCCGCCAAGTTAGCGAAAAGCAAGAGCGCGGCCCGCCGCCTGGTCGAGCAGGGCGGCGTGCGCCTGGACGGCAAGGCATTGCAGGACCCGAATCAAGTATTCCCCGGGCCCGGTGTGCTACGGGTGGGCAAAAGACGGTTTGTAAATGTCGAAATGTCAGGATAAGGGCGCAGCATGCCTCGCCCTCAAACAAAAAGGGCGGCTTGCAAGCCGCCCCCACCGTGGATAATTGGTTGGTCTTCCCCCGAATTAGTGGACACAGGAAATGTCCTGATACGTACACTAAAGCAGGAGAAGGTTGATGAATGAGAAACAGTATCGAACGTATCCGGAGGCGTTCAAGTTGGAGGCTTTGGCTTTG
>JAMCZK010000048.1 GCA_023485685.1 Chloroflexota bacterium
TTTGGCGTTCGGCGCGTCGGGCGGTATTCCCTGAGGATGTTCCTGGCCAAGGCTCTCACGGTAGAATGGGCCGCGCGCGTTCACCGCGTACCACTGGACGAATTTCTGCAGATATTGGCGCAAGCGGTCTCTAAAAAAGAGGGAGGCACCGATGGGCAGTCTTTCAAAACGGCTTGAGGAAGCGCGAGAGGCTTTTCGTGGCGGCGACAAGCAAGCCTCCGCCCTGGCACATGACCCCACCCGCATTGCCGAGGCGGTAGAGGAGCACGGGGGTGCGGGCAGCCAGTACCTCGGCGAGATGGTTTATGGCGGGTTGGATGGGATCATCACCACGTTTGCGGTCGTCAGCGGCGTGGCCGGCGCACAACTTGGTACGCCTGTCATTCTCATCCTCGGTTTGGCCAACCTGCTTGCGGATGGATTTTCCATGGCGACAGGTTCGTACCTCTCCACCAAAAGCAAGCAGGAATATTATCGTAAGGAATGGGAGCGCGAAACCTGGGAAGTGGAGAATTTTCCCGATGGCGAGCGCGCCGAGTTGTACGAGATCTATCGCCAGCGCGGCTACGCGGAAGAAGATGCGGAACAATTGGTGGCCATTCAAAGCCGCGAGCCGAAGCGCTGGGTAAAAGCGATGATGATCGACGAGCTGGGCATGCTGGAGGACGAGGGTGAACCTCTTCGCAACGGGCTGGTGACGTTCGGGGCCTTTGTGGCGGCCGGCGCGCTGCCTTTGCTTGTCTACCTGCTCGGCCTAGCATTTCCCATTTCCCCGCAGGTTACCTTTCCTGTGGCCACTGTGCTTTCTGGTCTGGCTCTCTTTGCGCTGGGCGCGGCGAAGGTGATGGTGACAAAACTCAACCCAATCCGCAGTGGGTTGGAAATGCTGGTCGTTGGCGGGCTAGCAGCGGGCGTGGCTTACATTGTCGGCGCGCTCTTGAAAGGGATAGGCGGGTAATGGAGATACACCACACTTCCACTCTGACGCAATCAGACAGCAGGTAGTTATCTTCTTCTTTTTCATACTATAATCGCCTCCTCATTCATCCCCTTCATGCGTAAAGAGGCCCGCCATGGCAGAACCCCAATCTAAACGCTTCAAACCTCATTTCCTGTTTGCTCCCCTTGCCAATTTGTTTTCCACCCGCGTCCTGGAAGTCTCCCCAAACCGCATCGTTTACATCACCGGCTTGTTTGATAAAGACGAGCGCACTGTACCCATCTCGAAGATCACAGACGTTACTGTTTCCCAGGGTCTTCTGGGCGCCATCTTCGGCGCCAGGAACGTGAGCATCCAGACCTCGGGTACCGACCAGGCCGAAGTGCTGGTCAAGAATATGGGTAGGGCACGCGAGGCTCGGGACCTGATCCTCAAGTACATTGCCGAGTCAGAAAAGAAGTAAGAGGGCAGCGCCTCAGCAATCATCGTAACGGGGGTGGTGGGGTCGGGTAAGACAATAGCGGGCCAGGCCTTGGCAAATGTCTTAGGCTGGCCTTTTTTACTCATGGTACTGTTTACTATTCTATTGCCCTCATAGCTGCTTAATCCGGTTCTGCTATATTGAGGCGTTTATTCAACCGCCTTCGCCCAAATTCAGGAGTTTTACATGCCACGCAATCTTCTTCTCGTTGTAGCCGGCGTCATTGTGGCCGGCCTGCTCACTGTTAGCGCGGTAGCCGCCTTCGTCCTGCGGGCGCCTGCTACCCCCAGTGGGGATTTCACCGCTATTCCTGTTGCCCCCACGGATACCGAGTCAGCCGATCCCACGACGACTACGGAAACTGCAACCGAGACCCCGCAGCCAACCCCGATTTCCGCGGAGCTCATCACCGCTGAACTTGTCCAGGCCGATAGCCAGGCCCGCTTCATCATCAACGAGGTTCTCGATGGCCGGCCCAACACGGTGGTGGGCGTCACTGATCAGGTGGCCGCACAGATTCTTATCGATCCCGCTAACCCCGCCAACGTGCAAATGGGCCCGGTGCAGTTGAACGCCCGTACGCTGGTCACCGACAGCGGCAACCGCAACCGGGCCATCCAGAACATCATCCTAGAAACCGGCACCTACGAATTCATCACCTTTACCCCCAAGAGCTTTGTCGGTTTGCCGGAAACCGGCGCGGTGGGCGACACCTTCGTCTTCCAAATCGTCGGTGATCTCACTATCCGAGATGAGACCCACGAGGTTACCTTTGATGCCACAGTTACAGTGGATTCGGATACCCGCATGCACGGTTTGGCGACTGCATCTATCCTCCGCTCGACCTTCAATCTGAACGTCCCCGATGTTCCTTTCGTGGCCTCTGTAGACCAGAGTTTGGCCCTTGAGCTTGAGTTCGTGGCCGAGGCGGTTCAATAAATCTGTTGTGGGCGCGTTCTTGCTGAGCCTTGCGCAGCGCTCGACAATAATCGCGATAACCTAATCGAAGTGTAGGGCGGGTCTCAAACCCGCCCTTTCCTTAAAAACTGGCGCCGCCCTGAACGAAGGGGAAGCAAAGGGTTTAGGAACCTGCCCCGACTTTTGTTGTCTCTGCCTGTTTTGACTTTAATCGTTCCAGCACGGCCAGCAAGTGGCTTCGCCACCCCGCGCCTCCGATCTCCATCAGCCACACCGTGTTCTTGCTGGTGCGCACTCCGGCGCCGAGGTCCGGGAAGTGACGCGGCGCCTCGTGCGGGCGGCGTGCAGGGAACCGCAGCGCCAGCTGTTTGTTTTCCACACTGATCGATATGATTCCGGCTTGTTCAGCTAACACACGAACTTTGAGCTGATAGAGCAGATTCTTGATCTCCTCCGGTGGCGCGCCGAAACGGTCGGCAAACTCTTCTTGCAGGGCGTCGATTTCGCCCAGATCATGCAAGTCTGCCAGGCGCCGGTACAGCTTGAGCCGCATCGCCTTGTCGGCGACGTAATCCGCCGGGATGCCGACTTCGATGGGCAGGTCCACGTTGATGATGGGGTGATAGAGGCTGGTTTGCGCTGCGCCCATACTGGACGCAAGTTTGCCGCTGCGCTTCAAATCGTTCACGGCTTTGGCCAGCAGCCGAGTATATAAATGAAAGCCCACTGCAGCAATGAGGCCGTGCTGCCGCGTCCCCAACATTTCGCCCGCACCGCGAATCTCCAGGTCGCGCATCGCCACGGAGAAGCCCGCGCCCAACTGCGTATTCTCGGCAATCGTGTCCAGCCGCTGCCGCCCTTCCTGGGTGATGCCGCGCTGTGGGTGGCGGAAGAAGTAGGCATAGGCGCGCTGCGCCCCGCGGCCCACACGGCCGCGCAACTGGTAGAGCTGCGCCAGACCGAAGGCATCCGCGCGGTCCACGATCAACGTATTGGCATTGGGGATATCCAGTCCCGACTCGATAATGGTGGTGGTGAGCAGCAGATCGATTTCGCCGGTGGAGAACTCCATCATGCGTTTTGCCAGGTCGCGCTCGGCCATCTGGCCATGCGCCACCGCCAGCCGAATCTCTGGCACAAGCCGTTGGATCTGGCGGCGCATGCCGTCGATAGTGTGCACGCGGTTGTGCACGAAAAATATCTGTCCGCCGCGGTCCAACTCGCGCAGCACTGCCTGGCGCACCAGTTGCTCGGAATAGGGGCCCACGTGGGTCACCACCGGCAGCCGCTCCTCTGGCGGCGTGTTGATGGTGGAAATGTCGCGCACGCCGGTCAGCGCCATGTATAGCGTGCGCGGAATGGGCGTGGCCGTCATGGTAAGCACGTCTACCTCGGTGCGCATCTTCTTGAGGTACTCCTTGTGTGTCACGCCGAAGCGCTGCTCCTCGTCTATGATCAGCAAGCCCAAGTCTTTGAATTTCACATCTTTTTGCACCATGCGGTGGGTGCCGATGACGATGTCCAATTCTCCCCGGCCCAGTTTCTGGATGATTTCGCCTTGTTCGTGACTGTTGCGGAACCGCGAGAGCATGTCCAGCCTCACCGGGAAAGCCGCCAGGCGCTGCCTAAATGTTTCGTAATGTTGTTGCGCCAGAACGGTGGTAGGCACCAGTAGGGCCACCTGTTTGCCATCCATCACCGCCTTGAAGGCGGCGCGCAGCGCGACCTCCGTCTTGCCATAGCCGGCATCCCCACATACCAACCGGTCCATGGGGCGTGAGCTCTCCATGTCGCGCTTCACTTCCTCAAGCACGCTTAGCTGGTCCTCGGTTTCCACGTAAGGGAAGCTGGCTTCCAATTCGCGCTGCCAGGCCGTATCCACTGGAAAGGCATGTCCTTCTGCCATCTGGCGCCGTGCATAGAGCTCCAGCAGATCCTCGGCGATGGCTTCCACCGCGCGTTTTACCCGCCCCTTGGTGCCCCGCCATTCCATGCCACCCAAGCGGCTGAGCGGAGGCGCTTCGCCGCGGCTGCCCACGTAACGGGTCAAGCGGTCGGCCTGATGCACCGGGACGTAAAGCTGGTCGCCTCCGGCGTATTCCACACGCAGGAACTCGCGCGCCACTCCTTCAATCTTGGCTTCGATAAGCCCCTTGAACAAGCCGATGCCGTGGTCGATGTGCACGACCAGCTCATCCATTTGCAAATCGACGTACGGCGTCTCGGGCGCTTCGCTCTCGGGCCGCGGCTGGCGGCGCGGCTGCGGCCGCTCCCAACCGAAGATTTCGCCGTCGCTCAGTAAATGAAGGGCTGGCGCATCTTTCGGTGAAAATACCCAGCCCTCACCCAGACTGCCCTCCTTGAATTGCGGCTCCGCAACCTTACCCGCGTCATAGCTGCGCTCCATCCACAAATCTTGCAAGCGAGCCGCCTGTCGCGAAACCAGGATCACCTCGGAACCAGCCGCCAACATCTTTTCAACGTGGTCTAGCATCGGCTTGAGCTGGCCGCCGAAGCGTGGCCCCGGCCGAAACAGCCCTGCCAACCCTTTCGCTTCTTCCAGCTCATCCGCTGGACCCAATTCCACGGTCTGGCGCTGGGAGAACTCATCCTCGATTTCCTCCAACGGCAAATAGGGAAGCGGATAATCTTTACTCAGCGTGCCAGCTTGTACGCCATCTTTGTGTAGGGCGACAGCTTGGGTTTCCAGTTCGCTGATTTGTTCGCGCAGTGCATCCAGGTCGTCGATGCATATGAAGGCGCCTTCAGGTAAATAATCCAGCAGGCTTACGCTGTCGGGATGCAGCAGTGGGGTGTGGAATTCGGCAAGGTCTTTTGGATCGATGTCTAGCTTCGACTCGCCGCCCAGCAGGTACTCGCGTGCTGGCGACACAAACACTCCCTCGACTTCCATCACCGTGCGCTGGCTGGCGGGGTCGAAGCGGCGCAGGCTTTCGATTTCGTCGCCAAAGAACTCTAGCCGGCTGGGCAGCTCGTCCTGCATGGACCACAAATCCAAAATGCCGCCGCGCCGCGCAAATTGCCCGGGCGCAGTTACACTGCTTGTGCTCTCATAACCCATGCGCACCAGTTTGTCGGCCAGTCCGAAAGGATCGCTGCGCGCCCCAGGGCTCAGTTTCAAACTGGCCTCAGCGAAGTCCTCCTTTGGCAAGGTCCGCGCCATCAGCGCCCGTCCGCTGGCAACGATGACTAGTTGCTTCGCATCTTCAGGCTTCTCGTTGCCCGGTTGTGCCAGCCGCGCAAGTACGCTCAGCCGCTCGCGCCGCGCCGTCTCGGACCAAGGGGCGTTCTCGTAGAAGAGCGCGCTGGGTTCTGGGAAATAAAGGCGCTCGAGCTCCGGCGCCCAAAGATTCAATTCCTCGAAATAAGCTAGCGAGCGGTCGCGGCGCTGGGTGAGCAGCAAGATGGGCCGAGGTTCTGCTTCAGCCAACGTAGCCACCAATGGCAGCCGCGCCGCCCGCATCAGTCCCAATCGAATAGGCGACGCGCCCGAATCTAACTCGCTTCGCAACTGTGCGAAAGCCGCTTGTTCTTTTATTTTCTTTAGTATTTCTTCCACGTATCGTCAAAACCTAACAACCAATAACTACGAACAGCAAAAAAAATTACTAATTACCAGTTGCCGGTTGCTCATCTCCAATCTCTAATCTCTACTCCTCATTCTCCTCTTTACCCCTGTTGTACTTATTCATCGCCGCAACGATCCCTTCTTCGATAAAAGTCATCGCAGCTTTGGATGCCCTTTCCAGAACGAAGGTCAACACCCCTTGCTCCGCTTTCGAGAAATCCTGCAATACGTGGTCCGGGGTGCGCATGCGGCCTTTCGGCCGCCCGACGCCCACCCGCAGCCGGGCAAACTCCTGGCTGCCCAGGTTCTCGATGATGGACTTCATGCCATTGTGGCCCGCCGACCCGCCTTCGCTGCGCAGGCGCAGGGTCTCGAAGGGCAGATCCACATCGTCGTAGATGACCAATAGCTTTCCCGGGGGCGCTTTGTAGAAGCGCAGCAACGCGCCTACCGCCGACCCCGATCGGTTCATATAGGTGCGCGGCTTGGCTAAGATGATGCGCTGTTGGCTGCAGCGAGCCTGGGCAACCAGAGCATTGGATTGCACGCGGCCGAATTCGGCCTCCAGCTTTCGGGCTAACTCGTCAGCCACCATAAACCCGATGTTATGCCTGTTGAACTTGTACTCGGGCCCGGGATTGCCTAGGCCAACGATCAGGAAGGGTGGGTTGGAAAGAGTTTCTTTTTTTCGACGTCGAAAAAACATCGCATCCTCTTAAACGGCGGCGCCTTAAATGCCCGCGGCGTTTTAAATGCCGCAATCCACCCAGGCGTCTGCATGGGTGGTTAATTGCTACGGCCAATTGTAGCATTAGGGTTAGGTTTCACCTGACCCGTATTGTGAGCGAAGCAACCCCCTTTGGTCAGAGCCACTGCCCTGAGCCGCCGTGCCAAGTGAAAGGAGGAATGCAGAGAAGGGGTTGGCAAAACTTAAGTCGGGACATCTTCCCTACTCAAGATAGGCATCGTTCCCGATTTCGGTTTTGAGTATACGGCCTAAGCTATACGCGTATCTTCATCATTATTTGTCCTTAAAGGAGGAACAAATGGCAACAGTTTCAATTCAAGGCCGCACTATTCAAGACCCTCCGATCCTGGCGAAGATCTTCAGCAATCCCCGCGCCGCCTGGTTCTGGTTGTTGCTGCGCGTTTGGCTCG
>JAMCZK010000029.1 GCA_023485685.1 Chloroflexota bacterium
GTTGGAATCCGTAGGGGAGGGTCTAAGACCCTCCCCTACATTGCCTGCCAAACAAGTTGGGCTGCCAGAAATAGTTCGCGCCCTAAAGTCGTTTTCTGCGCGAGAAATTAACAAAAAACGAGGCTCGTTGGAGCCCTTCTGGCAACGCGGTTATCACGATCACATCATCCGCAATAATGAGGACCTAAATCAACATCGCGCCTATATTCAGAACAATCCGCTCAAATGGGCGCTAGACGAGTATTACCAATGAGTCAGATAACGGACGTGAAAAACGTCGTTCGCAGCAAGCCGAATGGGAAAACCTACTCTTCATTGCATTCAGGGCAAGCACTTCGCAAGGTTTCCGGTTTTCGTCTGGACTACGGTGCAGAGTTGGAAAAAGGCATCGCTCGATTGCAAAAGGTGATCGCCGCCAACGGAATTTCCTCATCTATTTCGTCGCGCTGGCTGGCGGTGAAACTGCTCGAAGGAGATGCCGGCATCCGGCAGCAGGTCTCCGCACACGAAGGCGGCCCGGCGCTGGTCGAGGAAGCGCAGCGCGCCGCGGTGCACCTAGCCGAACATTTCGGCGACGATGTCGACACCCTCGTCGCCGATCGGCGCTATTCATGGATCAACGCGCTGGTACGCCGCACGATAACCCGCCCCGAAAACCAGACCGCCTCTCATTCCGATCGCATCGATCGCATTGTCACCAGCCGCCTACTCGGCATCCCCATTTTCTTCTTCGCCATGTGGGCCACATTGAAGATCACGGCGGATGTTTCCAAACCCTTTTTGAATTGGGTTTCCTTCGTCATTACTGGCCCGATCACCAATTGGGCTCTGGGACTGCTCGCCGCCGTTGGCCTCAACGGCACCTGGTTCGCCAGTCTGCTCGTAGACGGCGTCATCGCCGGCGTAGGCGGCGTGCTGGTCTTCGTCCCCGTGCTGATGGCGCTGTATTTTGTGCTGGGCCTGCTGGAAGATTCCGGATACATGGCACGCGCCGCTTTTGTGATGGACCGCTTGATGAACGCACTGGGTTTGCACGGCAAGAGCTTCCTGCCCATGCTGGTGGGCTTTGGTTGCACGGTGCCTGCTTTCTATGCCACGCGCAGCCTGGAGAACCAAAGGGACCGCATCCTCACGGCCCTTTTGGTGCCTTTCATGAGTTGCAGCGCGCGGCTGCCGGTGTATTTGTTATTCGCCGCGGTGTTCTTCTCCAGCAGCAGCGGCTCGGTGGTGTTCGGAATGTATCTCTTAGGGATCCTGATTGCCATCTCCGTCGGATTGATTTTGAAGAATACGGTCTTCAAAGGCAAACAGGCTTCCGCCTTCGTAATGGAACTGCCGCCATACCGGCTGCCCAGCCTCAAATCCATTTGGTTCCACGTGCGCGAGCACACGGCGGGCTTCCTGCGCAAGTGCAGCAACATCATCGTGGTGATGAGCATCTTATTATGGTTTGCTATGGCGATTCCGGTGGGCAGCGATAGCGTATTCGCGCAGACCGATATCGAGCACAGTCTGTTTGCCCATGTCGCCAATGCAACAGCACCTGTCTTCCGCCCACTGGGCTTTGGGAGCTGGGAAGCTGCAGGCGCGCTATTCACTGGCTTCGTCGCCAAGGAAGTAGTGGTCAGCACTATGGCGCAGATTTACGACACAGCCCCGAGTGAGACCCAGGCTGCACGCGGCAACTTCGTCCAGGACCTGGTGGACATCGGCAACGGTTTTGCTAACGCCGTTGTGGATACCCTGAAGGCGTTGCCTCTCATCGTGGGTGTAGATTTGCGCGAACAGAGTTCGCAAGAAGCGCAAACTGACCTGATGGCCTCCGTTCGCAATAGTTGGCAAAACATCAGCGGCGGCCACGGCGCCTTGGCGGCGCTGGCCTTTATGGTTTTCGTGCTGGTCTACACACCCTGCATGGCGGCGATCTCCGCCGAGCGCCAGGAATTCGGCAGCCGCGTCATGTGGGCTAGCATCATCGGCCAGACCGCATTGGCCTGGCTGCTGGCGCTGGTTGTGTTTCAAGGTGGCTTGCTGCTGTGGTTGGAGTAGGGATGAGGAATTTAGTTTTGCCTGAAATGGAAGCTGCCTGGACTAGCTTGAGGTTGGCCTGTCTGCTGGCATTCGCCGTGTTCCAGGGCGGTTTGTTCCTCGGGCTGGGGAAGCGATGTTAAGCAAAATCTTTGGCGAATGGAAAGTGAGCGGGTCTGAGACCGCCACTATTGGGGTTTTGTCACTCCGAGCGAAGCGAGGAGTCCCTTGAGGCAAGAAAAAATCCGTATCATGCTTTCGAATGACCAAAGGGATTCCTCCCATTCGCTTCGCTCAGGGCAGGCTCTGGGCAGCGCCGCTAAAAATGCGGCGTGCGACAAAAACCGTCGCAGGCGCCCTCCTCGGGCCAAAAAATGTTGAA
Source organism: Chloroflexota bacterium (assembly GCA_023485685.1). Classification (GTDB taxonomy): domain Bacteria; phylum Chloroflexota; class Anaerolineae; order Anaerolineales; family UBA11579; genus JAMCZK01. Next base: position 2,411 of record JAMCZK010000029.1, read on the forward strand.
CCAAGTCTTGCGCGAAATGCAAGCCGCCCGCGGCACTCTGCGCCTCGATGAACTGGCTGCCCGTTTGAATATTGAACCCAGCGCACTGGAAGGCATGATCGCCTTCTGGGTTAGCAAAGCCCGATTGAAACCAGTTTCGATTGAAAGCGACACCGAAAACTGCGCTGTACCTTGCGCGCGGAGCTGCCCCGGCGTAACGCAATGCCCGTTTGTAGCCAAGATGCCAAAAATGTGGGAAAGGATAAGTAGAGGAGAGAAAAAGGGAGGGTCAAGAAATTAATTAATTGTTAGTAAAGCAGGAGTCGAGGCTTTAGCCGGATCAAAAAGCACCCGGCTAAAGCCTCGACTCCGGACATTTTTGCCAGACTCGTTGAACTTGTAAGAGATTAGGAGAACCATTGGGCGGTCTATCTTTGACGTTATCTGTCCCGTGATCCTAGGTGAAATCCTCACTTTGCTTTTGCCAGGGATTGGTTACCCTCTGCCTGGTACTTATCAAAGAAAGGAATCCTCATAGCAAAAATTGATACTCTCGTTCAAGATTTCCTTACTCAGAAAACGATCGTTGTCGTCGGCGTTTCAGACAAACGGGAAACCGGCTGCAACGCGGCTTATAAGAGGTTCAAGGACGCCGGTTATATGGTCTATCCTGTCAACCCTCATCAGAAAACTTTTCAGACCGAAACATGCTATCCGGATTTGAAGTCCATCCCCGAGAAACCGGACGCGGTCTTCGTTCTCACCAATCTTAAAGTCACCGAGCAAATCGTCCAACAGTGTGTTGACCTCGGTGTCCAGCATGTGTGGATGCATTGCCTGATGGGCACCAAGCCCGGTTTGGGAGCCGGCATGACCAGCGTTTCGCAGGACGCGGTGCGCATGTGCCGAGAAAATGGCATTAGCGTGATCCCGGGCGCTTGCCCGAATCAATTCCTGAATGCAGATTTCGGCCATAAGATAATGCGGCGGATATTCCGCACCCTCGGTTTTCACCGTATTAATTAGCCCCAAACGATACATACGGGGACAAATAACAGGCGAAGGGGCGGATAAAGGTCACTGGGAAAACCATAGAGGAATCCGATAATGGGCTAGGGGCAAAGCAATCAGGGCGGCAAGGCAGAACACGAGGGCGTTTGTCCTGCAATTTCAGGAGGAAGAAATGGGTCGAATGAGTCTAAGAAAAATGCCTTGGCTGCTGGCTATTCTGCTACTGGCGCTGGCCGCCTGCACCGCCGCCGGCGGCGAAAGCGGCGCTGCGCCAGCCGCCGATTCGGGCGGCGGTGAAGTGGAGCAATCGGGCGGAATTCAGTTCGAGGCCAGCGAGCCTACCGCGGCATTCGAATACAGCGGCCCCGCTCCAGCTGCGGGCGCCGGCAACGTGGTGGGCCGCCTGCTATGGAACGGGCAACCGGTGATCGACTTGCCAGTGAAACTTTGTGATGAGATCGAGTTCTTCGGCGGGTGCCAGGGCCAGGAATACGACACGACTACAGATTCCAGCGGCGTGTTCGTTTTTGCCGACATCCCCCCAATGACATACGGTCTGACCTTCCATTCGCTGGAGAGCGATGACTGGATGTACTTTACTTCAGGGATTCTCGATGCGCGGGATTTCGAAGTGACCGCAGGAGATGTGTTGAACGTGGGCGACCAGAATATTGTAAAGTTCGACGTGCAACTGGTTCAACCTGCGGAGGAGAGCCAGGTCAGCCAAGCGCGCCCCGTGTTGGAGTGGCAGGCCTACCCGGAGGCGGATTATTACGAGATCACTCTAAGCTCCCAGCGCGGTTATTCCATCTTTCTGTTTGATGAGCTCCAAGAAACCAGCATCGCGTCTACCGAAGACCTGTTGAACTGCAACTATGGTTGGTATGTGAAAGCCTACAACGACCAGGGCATTCAGATCGCGGAGACCGAGGGCATATGGCACTTCGACGAGGTGAACCAGCCCTATTCGTGTTACGTCACCGGGCTGAGTCCCGCCGACGGAGCCACAGCATCTGCCGGCAACCTCACCCTCACCTGGGATTTGCACGAACTCGCTGCCTATTACAAGATCAATATGTACGGCGCGGATGACAGCAGCATCAATCCGCTCGACTTTGTGCAAGCCGACACAAACAGCTATACGGTGACCCAAACCATAGAGCCGGGAACCTACAGTTGGGTTGTCTACGCCTATAATGAGGCCGGAGATTTCTTTGCCTTCAGTGATACGTATACTTTAGTGATCCAATAACAACGCCTCGCACAACAAAAAACGAGGACGGCGCTAACCGTCCTCGTTTTTTTACCCGGGCGAGACTCAGTCTTTCAGTACTCTGCCTCCTCTGAGTACCCACGCGCTGTTGTGCTTCTCCATGCCGATGCGCAGGTAGTAGTCCACTGCCGCGGGGGCCGCCAGCAGAATGATGGTTGCTTTGGGGCCCAGTTCGGCCTGCGTGCGCCGGATGAGTTCCTTGCCAATCCCGTGACGCTGGTGGCTAACGCGTACCGCCAGATCCGAGAGATAGCAGCAATAGCACCAATCGGTGAGCGAACGCGAAATGCCGACCAATTGGTCGCCGTCCCAGGCAGTGACAGTAAGATCGGCTTCGTCCAGCATCTGCTGCATACAGGCGCGGTCGTCCACGGGGCGGCGCTCGCCCAGGGTGGAGGCGCGGTAAAGGTCGATGGCGGCGTCGAGGTCTAGGGAGGCGTTGGTTTTGTAAGTAATGAACATAGGACCTCCAAGGATGAAGGATGAACGCGGAAAGATGAAAAAACCTTGCTAACGAATTTTCTTTACAAATTCCTCAAATTCATCTAGCTTGTTCTCATTCTTTGCCCAGTTCCGAATATCACCAATATCCACCTTATGTGCTCGGGCAACCCAGATAGCTTGATTCAATGACTGAGTATCACCCCAGTGGAAAAAAGCGGCTAGTCTATCCTTAACGCAATCGGTTGGGGAAAGGATTTTCAATTTACCTGTTGATAGTCTTATTTCCTGTGATTTCAGATTAGATTGCTCACCGACAGAAAGTGGCCCCGGCAAAATTTCGATGCGCTCTTCAGTCTGAGGGTGCGTGTAATACCTCGCCCTTTTAGAAAAACCAATCTCAGCCATTGCTTTGTTCAGCGCGGCAGTTTTAGGAGCCCAGTCAGCGACCAAGTCTATATCCTTAGAAACGTATTTCGGACCCACATAAAAGGAAACTGCTGCGCCGCCAGTGAGAACAACATGGATCCCTTTTTCGGCAAGATGGCTTCCGACAAAGGCTGCCAACTCGCTTTGAGACATTTCACGGATCGTTTTCACAAGGGTTTTCCGACCCGTCTTGGTCTCTCTCTTCTTAAGGAAAGAGTGTCCGAGAGTTGCTTTGGATATAGCGACATGGCTTTTTCTATGAGCTTTTTAAGTTCGGCAATGAACGGGTAGCGCGGATTGTAAATGTAGACACGGGTTCGTCCTACTTTTTTTGAGGACAGGACGCCACCATGCTCCAATCGCTCAAGTTGTTTCTGAACTCCACGCAGATTTGAACCGTAGAATTTTGCGATTTCATAGGCATAACCATCGCCGCGCGCGGTGATAAACGCCAATACTTTTTCAGTTTCAGTGCTGCCAAGAATAGGTGTAAGCATGATGTACTACCTTTTGTAGTCATATTACTACTAAAAGTAGTACATGTCAACAAATGACGGGTCAGTTCCCGCGGTTCCCCTAAATGCTGCCTCCGGGCGCTTATCGTTTACATCGCCAGCCGGCCATACATACCCCATCGATAAGTTGCATCGGATCCGTGGTCTGAAAGTTGCGCCCCAAACCAACGATGGATGGCGGTGATGAAGGTCAAATCTTGGGTTGTGAAGGTAATCGGTGCTCCGTCGGGCAGCTCAGAGTATGCGATGGTTACTTGTTCTAAGCCGTCAGCAAGTTCCTTTATCCCAGTTGTTGCCATGCAGCCTGGTTGGATCGGAAAAATCGCCAGGGCTGAAGCGCATCGCCTCGTGTTGGAGATCTTGCCGGATCAGGGCGATCTGTTCTGCATTGCCCGGGTCGTTGGCGGTCACCTGCTGGATAGCACCACCTTAAGTCATTTCAAAAATATGGGTTGTATCCCCTAAATGAAACGGCATCACCTGAGAGCCCATGTCGTGGACCATGGTCTGCCGGCGCCTGGCGGTAAAACGACCCAGCCTGCTGCAAACAGCAAGCCGACAGTTACCAGACACGTAATCAGTCCGCTGAGAATTGAAACTAGGAAAAGGTTTTGTCTAGGCTTATTCACTTGTTGTTCTTTCATTACTAAGCTCCAATCAGCTAGTTGGTGATTCGACCGCGGTTGCCGCGGACTGCTGAGCATCGTTGGCAGGTTTCAGCCTTCTGCCCACGCGGGCGTGGAGCAGCAAGTATCCAGCCGTGCAAACAAGGCCGGTGAGGCCGGCGGCATACCAGACCCAGTTGAAGTTGACGCGGTCGGTGATGAGGCCGGCGGCCAGCGGGCCGATGGCAAAGGGAAAGGCCCAGCTAAAGGCGAACATAGCCATGTAACGGCCGCGCATTTCTTCGGGAGCCATCCGGGCGGCCAGCGCCTGCCCCGTGGGCGCGATGACCATTTCCCCGATGGTGATGATCACCATGCCCGCGGCGAAGTAGAGCAAGCCGCCGCCAAAACCATACATACCGAAACCTACCGCGAGGAAAAAGACGCCAAGTGCTAACAGGAGTAACGGAGGATATGCCCTGAGTTTGCGTGTGATCCAGAACTGCATCAAGACCACCATTGTTGCGTTCAAGGCGATTAGGTAGCTGTAGCTCTCCGGCGGCATGTTATGGATATCACGCAAGAAGACAGGCAAGGTGGTATTCATTTGCGCATATACCATTACGCTCAATATGGCGATAATGATGAAAGCCATGAATACTTTGTCTGCCAGGATTTTGCGGTAACCGATCGCAGTTTGCAGCAGGCTCTGGGGCGCCTGGCCCTCCACCGGTTTCGGCTTGGTCTCCGGGAGGGCGAGAAAAACGATAACGGCGGTGAGGAAACTGAGCAGGGCGTCACCGATGAACAACAACCGGAAATTATTGGCAGCCAGGATGCCGCCAATCAGAGGTCCGATGACAGCAGAAATATTCACCACCACGCGCCAAATGGCAAAGCCCTCAGATTGCCTGTGCTGTGGCAGCACGTCGGCCACCAAAGCGGACTGGGCGGGTCCTCCGATATCTTGCAGTAAGCCAACGACCATGACGATGACAATGAAAATGACCAGGCTGTCGATGAAACCCATCAGCAGGCTGCTGGCCCCGCTGAAGAGGATGCCGAAGAGGATAATGGAGCGACGCCCGAATTTGTCAGCCAGCGCGCCGCCGAGGAAGCCGCCGATGGTTCCTGAAACGGCGAACACAAACAAAATCCCGCCCAGGCCGGTCATGCTCAGTCCAAAATGCTGGGTGATGTAGAGCGCAAAAAAGGGCAGCAGCATGAAAGCGCCAATATGGTCGATAAAGGTGCCGAGCATGAGTACCCAGAATGGGCGAGGAAACTCTGTAGGGTTGCGAAACGCTTTGAGCACAGGTCCCCTGGGGGAAGGCAATTAAGAAGCCGAAGGGCTTTCTACGGGCTCCGCCGTGCGTTTGCGATCGCTGTAGTGCATGGTGAAGTAGCCCATGGTGCTGAACATGCCGACCACGAAGGCGCCGTACCAGACCCAATTCGGGGCGATGTAATCGTTGATGTAGCCTGCCAGTAGCGGGCCGACGGCGAAGGCGATGCCCCAGGTGAAGCCGAAGATGGCCATGTAGCGGCCGCGCATCTGTTCCGGGGCGAAGCGCGCCACCAGGGTGGTGCCCACCGGCGCCACGATCATTTCACCGATCGTGATCACCACCATGGCGAACATGAAGTAGAGCAGCGTGGAGCCAAAGCCGTACATCCCAAAGCCGATGGCATACAGCAGGGTGCCCAGGGTCATCATCAGCATGGCTGGCCGGCCTTTAATTCGGCGGGTGAACCAAAATTGCAGCAAGACCACCATGGTAGCGTTGAGCGCCAGGATGAGGCCGTAACCCGTTGCATCGATGCCGTGCTGGTCGCGCAGGAACACCGGCATCGTTGAGTTCATTTGCACGTATACGATGGTAGCCAGGGTCGACACGAACAGGAAGAACATGTACGCCCGGTCACGAAAGACGGTGCCGTAACCACCCACCGATTGGACCAGAGTTTCTTCTTTTTGGCCTTCAGCCAACTGCGGCTTGGTCTCTGGTATGGCGATAAAAACAATGGCGGCCGTAATGGCGCTGGTTACCGCGTCGGCGATAAAGAGCGCCATATAACCCAGGATGCCTGCCAGTAAGCCGCCCAGTGCAGGGCCGATGGCGGCAGACACGTTGAAGACGACGCGGTGCATTCCATAACCTTCGGTGCGCTTGGAGTCGGGCAGCAGGTCGGCGATCATGGCTTGCTGCGCCGGGCCTCCCGCGTTGGAGACCAACCCCACGATGCCTGCAAATGCGTAGAAGAGGTTGAGGTTGTCGATGATGCCCATGAGCAAGCTGCTGGCTCCGGAAATCAGCAAGCCGAAAATCAGCATGGAACGGCGACCCAGTTTGTCGGTGAGCGCGCCGCCCAGGATGCCACCCAGAGCGCCGGTCACGGAAAAAATGGCAAAGAGAATGCCAACCTGCGTGAGTCCCACATCGAAGCGTTGGGTAATGTACAGCGAGAAGAACGGGAATAGCAAGTACCCGCCCAACCGGTCGATGAAAGTACCCAGCATTAAGACCCAGAAGGGCTTCGGGTATTCGCTATAGACTGTGAGGAGCCTTCGTTGCATTCGCGTCCCCCGTCCAGGGTTAAGGGAAACGGGGAAAGTATACTCGAAAGGGGCAAATCCTCGGTTTTGTACATAAGAACACTGCGAAATCAGCCTCAGGATTTGTGTTGATCTCGTGAGGCCTGGTTCCACAACGGTGCTTACCAGGATGCAGCTATTTATTCAACCTTCGGAACGAATTTCGGAAATAGCGCGCTGAAAGGCGGCAGCGAGCTGACCGCGCGGGTGCGCAACCTTAGAAGAAGGGCGGGATTTCAAAAAGGGCGAGCGGGCAACAGACGGCAAGAGGACGGAGTTATCGCCATTCCCGAACGGCAAAATAATATAGGAGATAGAGAATCAGTACCGGCGATACAAAATTGCCGATCACACCCAATATCAAACCCAACCCACCCAGCTGCCAGTTAGGACTGAATATGAATAGGAAGGCTGGTAAGGTGAGGAAGATAATTAATAAGACAAAGATCTTTTTCATAGCGTTCCTTTCAATCAGCGAATCTTCAAACATCATAAACGAAAGAAGTGAGTTCGTTGGGCTTTGTCCAGGCCCTTGATATTTGCCGCCATCCCATCAAATTCCAGAACGCCCGTGCTATATTATGCGTCATCAACGGTCAGCACTGGCACAAAAGGAGTAGGAATGGGCGAACGAATGCAGGATGATCAGCTGGCAGTTGGCGAACTGGATGGCAGGGGGAAAAAGCTACCGAATCCGCCAACCGAGAATCGGAAAAAGCGTTTGCAAAGGAAGCCGACTACCTTCGAAAGGCGAGTCGAGGCGCGCGCGATGGACCAGGTAACCAAGGCCTTGGAAGAACGCCTGGATCAACCCGCGCTAACGGATTCTGCTGCCGGCTCTCCGGAGGAGCAGGCTCCAGTTTCCGGCCCTGAAGATGCGGAATCCGAATCTGATTTCGCCCAGGCGCTGCGCCTCCTGCAAGCCGCCGGGGTGGGCAGCCACCCCAGGGTGTTGAGATTGCTTGCCGATCTTGCGGAATTGGCGCAAGGGGAAGCGCCAACTCGCGTCGCCCGCGCCAGCCACATCATCCAGCCTTCCGGCGGCGGGCTGCCGGCGCCGGACCTGCGCGGCGAGTACGAAAAGCGCCTGGCCGCACTTCGCCCCTGCGACGTGGCGGGGCTTATGGACCTCAAGCGCGAGTTTCGGAAACGCGGGCTGGAAGTGTACTAGGATGAGGGGAAAAAAGCCAAAAGCATTTCTGATTTTCGATTTCAGATTTCAGATTGCTGATTTGAAATCTAGAGGCCGGGGATTGGAGATTGGTAATTGGCTGAAAGCTGAATGCTGATAGCTGAAAGCTAAAGGCTAACAGCTAATAGCTAATAGCTAACCGCAACATGGGAGGAAAGAAATGACCATTTACGATCAACCAAAAACTACTTACTCCGATGCCACCGCGCAAGCACGTGTGATCAGCGACGTGATCCAGATGATCGACCCGCGCGATACGCCGCTGCTTTCGCGCATCGGCCTGGACGGGGCGCGCAATAAGTTCAACATCAGGCTCAATGGCTACAAGATCGAGCTGCTCGAAGACGAGCTCGACCCGCTGGAGACCACCGCCAATAACGGCACCACCATCGGCGCGGCCAACACCAGTTTCACGGTAACGGATGCCTCCGTGTTCCAGGATGGGCACGTGATCCTGATCGACGCCGAATACATGGTGGTGAAGTCGGCCAACACACAAACCAACCAGATCGAGGTGTATTCGCGCAGCTACGACGGCACCAACGCCACGCATGCCGCGGATGCCGCCATCCAGATCGTGGGCATGGCGCGTCTCGAAGGCGACGATGCGGACTTCGGCCCCATCATGGATATCTCAGCGCCGTACAACTACACCAGCATTTTCCAGAAAGCGGTGCAGGTGAGCGGCGCTGAGATATCCAACTCGCAATACGGCATTGAGGACGAGTTCCTCTACCAGGCCAACAAGGCCGTGCCGCATTTGCTGCGCCTGGTGGAACGCGCTGCGTTCCACGGCGTGCGCTCGGCGGGCTCCGCTGCTGCGCCGCGCAGCATGGGCGGGCTGGGCGCCTTCATCACCGACAACACGCTGGACGCCGGTGGCGCCATCGTCAAGGCCGCAGTCGATCTGCTGATGGAAGAAATCACCATGGACGGCGGCTTCCCCGACCTGTTAGTGATGAACCCGCGCGTAGCCAACGACCTGCGCTCCCTGCTGGATAACAGCAGCTTCGTGCGCGTCACGCAGGACGAAAGCAAACTGGGCCTGAAAGCCATTGAGCGGGTGATCACTCAATATGGCGAACTGGAACTGGTGATGGACCGTTGGTGCCCGACGCACACTGCGTATGTGTTGGAAAGCGGCAAGGTGGGCTTTTACCTGTTGCGCGGTTTTGAAGTGAAGGAACTGGCCCGTTCAGGCGACAGCCTGAAGGGCGAAGTGGTGGGAGAAGTCTCGCTGCTTTTGGCGAGCGATAAGGCGCATGGGAAGATCACTGGAATAACAACCTAGTTCGATAGTCTGGTAGTTCGACAGTCTGGTAGGCAGGTAACTGGATTTTGACTATCGGACTAAGGCAACTAAGAGACTAATCTAACTAAGCAGGGGGAAAGACCACAGGCGGACCCGGGTAGAGGGGAGCCCGAGTCCGCGGCATACACAAAAGGGCAGCCGAGCGGCTGCCCTTTTGTTTGCTAGTGTCGTGGAACTTACTCGGCCACGTTGCCGGTCTGCTCGACACCCAGAGGAACCAGGAAGTTGCCCAGTTCAAGCGGATCGCCAGTGGTGGCGAAGTTCGCGTAGGCCTCATCCGTGCCGTCGAAGGTGGACGTAACCACTCCGCCGGGGGTGAAGCCCTCTCCAAGCGCTATGGTAATCGTCTGCTTAACGCCGTTGGCCAGATAGCTGCACTGGCCGGCCACTGTGATCACCTGGTCAGCCACCGTGATGTAGCTGGCGGGATCCAAGGTGGTGACGGATTCAAGAGCGCAGGTAAACTGGTATTCGCCTTGCACCGATTCCAGGGGCCTTCTCATATAATTCAGCCATTCCTGCGTGACCATGTTCAAAAATATCCAAGACTTCATCTCAGAAACGAATTCCCTCAATTACCCGGACAATCTTCCAGGTAAATGGGCAGTACTACTTGATTTGGTTTCAGCAGTAATTGCACTATTACTTTCAGTCTATCTCAGGGGAGTTCTACCTCTCGGGGAAGCATACGATTTGGCTTCCGGCCTCCGCAGTTTGCCGATGATTCCGATCCTTGCGGTGAGCCTAATTTTCAGTTTTCTAATCAGTCGCGTCCGACACCCGCCAGCGTTCCAATTCCTCTTTATTTTGCTAGCAGGGTCAGGCGCGGCGGGCGCAGCTTATTTCTTCTCCCAGCAAGGCACCTCCCGGCTTTTTATTGTTTATTTTTTCCTTCTGATTACTTTGTTCTTGTCGTTGATCCGGATATTCGCGAATCTCGCCTATGCAAACAAAAAATTCGTGGATACCGTCCAAAAAAAGACGGTTGTGGCTGGCTCAAACCCTGATTGCTTTTACTGCTTTCCTCCGTTCCAATTTGGAAGTTTTGCTGGCCACTTCTATTGGAATTGCCTGGAGCTATTATTTCGTCACAATGGGTCTGGGATTCACGCCAGATTCAGCTACGTATCTGTCTTCAGCCCTAAAGCTTGCTTATGCAGGCCAGCTTTCGCAGTCACCGCTTTGGCCGCCTTTGTATCCGGTTCTGTTGGCCATTGTCACCATCTTCACCCGTTTTCCCGCAGATGCTGCAGCGATAACCTCTTCAGTTTCCCTGCTCAGTTTTCTGCTTCTATTTGCTTGCTTTCTCAAGCGAGTCAATAAGCAAGTACTTTTTAACCTTCTTCTCCTATTGCTCCTGGCCACCCTCAAAGGTTTCTATTCAATATTTGAAACGGCTTGGTCCGAACAACTTTTCTCCCTGATCTTCATTGGGAATTTTTACTTTCTACTGAAATTTCTGGAAACGCACAGCCGCCATTACTTTCTCCTTGGAACCGGATTGGCAAGCCTGGCCATGATCACCAGATATATTGGCATATCATTGGGTTTATCCGCACTGTTTATCTCAATCTTTTGGATCAGCTCGGAAACTCCGCTCGAAGAGCGCTTGAAAAGATTCATCGGGCCAGCCTTACTTTCCTTTACACCGCTGGCCGTTTGGCTTCTAAGGAATTATTCGGTCTACGGGTCCCTCTTTGGCGCCAATCGCATCCACCAGGAATTCTCTTTTGCTGAACCTTTATCTTCTATTTTTGGGGTTTTCCTTCAAGATCTCGGGTCTCCCTTCTTTGTTGTGTTGATCGGGTTGTTATTGCTACATGTTTGGAACCGGATAAAAGGGAGAACAAAAACTCAAGCCGGCACTTTTAGCTTGGCCGCCCTGATCGTCACAACATACCTTACCTTTTTAATCATTTCAGCATCTGTTTCTACTGTTGACATTGGGAGCCGTTTTTTAGCGCCCGTGTATTTCCTGCCCTTGGCTTTTCTTGCAGCGCAATTTGACGATTTGTTGAGTCCAATTAATTCTCATGGAATGCCTTCATTGGTTCGCAAAACTTTAGCAGCGGCCATTATCATCCTAACCGCCTTCATGTTGATTGAGCAAATTAAAGTCCTGGATAATGTGGACCGTCGCCTGGAGGCCCCTGAGTTAGCGGCTGAACAAACGAGAGGGGGATTCAATCTAAGTACCACTTCGCAGGGACTCAATATATATTTCCACAAAGTACTGCAAGAACAAGATCAGTTAGCCCTATTTGTTTTTCTCGAAGATAAAAATTTCTATGCTTCGTCTTTTTTGTTCAAGGGAAGCTTGATTAAAAGGCAAGAATACAGCAATTTCCGCTTCAGTCATGTAAGAGATCAGGGTTACCAGATCGAGTTTTCCGCTCCCCATGCTAAAAAAATTATTATTTACTTTGATACGACATTACTTTCGAAAAGCGAGCTTTTTCCTCCGATTATTTCATCCAAAGTCGTCGAAACAGGCAATTCGAAATTCTATGTGCTCGTAAGCGAAAGCTGGCTTCAGGCAAATGCGGTCGATCCGCAAACCATCACTCCACCCTCCAACCAAAGGCTGCTATCCCGGTCTCACATAGAACCATATTGGATTTTTGAGGCTGAAGTGTACTAATGGTTTCGCTTGAAAAAACTGGCCAGTTAATCGTGGCTTGGCTATCTACCCGTCTCCCTCTAGAGCTTCTTCCTTCTTCTTCGCGGCGCGGTAGCGCTGGTTCATATCCAGGATGCGCTTGCGGATACGCAGGCTGGCCGGCGTCACCTCCAGCAGTTCATCTTCGGCCAGGTACTCGATGGCCTCGTCCAGGCTCATGATGCGCGGCGGGCTGAGCCGCTGCTCGATCTCACCCTTGGAGGTCTCCCGCATGCTGGTGAGCTTCTTGGCCTTGCATACGTTGACTTCCATGTCATTGTCGCGCGGCTGCTCGCCCACCACCATGCCGGCGTAAACCCGTGTGCCGGGTCCGATAAACAGGGTGCCGCGTTCCTCCGCTGCACGCAAGCCATAGGTCACCGCCGTGCCGCTCTCGTAGGCGATCAGCGAACCGCGCGCCCGCGCGCTGATGGGTCCCGCCATCGGCAGGTAGGCGTGAAAGATGGTGTTCAGGATGCCGGTGCCCTTGGTGGCCGTCAGGAACTGCTGGCGGAAACCCAGCAGGCCGCGCGTGGGCACGATGTACTTCATTTGCACGGTGCCGCTGCCGGTCTCGTGCATCTCCTGCATTTCACCGCGGCGCTTGCCCAGCATCTCTACCACCGTGCCGGCGGTGGGTTGGCTGCATTCCACGTGCACTTCTTCGAAAGGCTCCAGTGTGTTGCCTTCGTCATCCTTTTTCAAAATGACCTCGGGCCGCCCCACCTGGAATTCGTAGCCCTCGCGGCGTATAGTCTCGATCAGGATGGCCAAATGCAGTTCGCCGCGGCCGGACACCACGAAGGTGTCGGCGCTGTTGGTCTCGTCCACCCGCAGCGAAAGGTTGCTGCGCAATTCGTTGAACAGCCGCTCGCGTAATTTTCGGCTGGTGCCCCATTTTCCTTCGCGCCCGGCGAACGGTGACGTATTGACGCCGAGTGTGATGCGCACAGTGGGTTCTTCCACGTGGATGCCGGGCAGCGCCACGGGATTCTCCGGGTCAGCCAGCGTCTCGCCGATGGCGATATTCTCAAGCCCGGCCACTGCCACAATGTCGCCGGCGCTGGCCTCCGGTACTTCGACGCGCTCCAGGCCTTCTTGTACATATAGATACGGGATCTTCTCCGGCAAGTTCTCGCCCTTCAATGTAAGCCTGGCGACCGCCTGCCCCACCCGCATCTTTCCTGCAAAGATGCGCCCGATGGCGGTCTGGCCGCGATAGTTGTCATAATCCAGCGTGGTCACCAGCATCTGCAGCGGGGCATCCGGATCCACTTCTGGCGCAGGGATCTCATTCAGGATAGTCTTGTATAGCGGCTGCAGGTCGGGACCCAACTCGGGGGTCATGCCGGCGCGTTGGTCGGTGGCCACCGCGTACACCACCGGGAATTCAGCCTGCTCATCGGTGGCGCCCAACTCGATGAACAAGTCGAAGGTGTCATTGAGTACGCGATTCGTATCCGCTTCTTTGCGATCCACCTTATTGATCACCACAATGGCGCGGTGGCCCAGCTCCAGCGCCTTCTTGAGCACGAAGCGGGTCTGCGGGCGGGGACCTTCGGCGGCATCTACCAGCAGCAGCACGCCGTCCACCATATTGAGCACGCGCTCCACCTCGCCGCCAAAATCCGCGTGGCCGGGCGTATCCACAATGTTGATCTTTACCAAGCTATCCGTATCCGCATCGCGGATACGGATAGCAGTATTCTTGGCCAGGATGGTGATGCCGCGCTCGCGCTCCAGCGCGTTGGAATCCATAATGCGCTCGGCCACCTGCTGGTTTTCACGGAAGGTGTGCGCCTGGCGCAGCAAGCCGTCCACCAGCGTGGTCTTGCCGTGGTCCACGTGGGCGATGATGGCGATATTGCGTAAGTCGTTTCGAGTAATCTTCATGTATTACAAGTCAGGCAGGAGAATTTGCCGGGCGTAGCCAGGCAACATTCTCCAAGTGGCTGACGGAAACTTCATTGCTTTATATTGTAGCCAAAACCGTCGGCCACAAAAAACGACCCCGTCCAATTTCGGCGGGGCCGAGATGCAATCATATTATAGCAGGGCCATTAAACCATTGCGAGCCAAGGAAAGCTTGCTTTCCGCTGTTGCGAGAGCTTGTCCCGAGTGAGCCGCTGTGCGGCGACGAGGGAGGCCGGAGATTAGGTGGTCTGTTTTATCGATAGGCGTCTTTCCTATGCCTTACCCGAATGATTTGAACGACCAGCGTTGATTCGAAAATATCGTAAAACCACACGATAATTTCCGACACGTATGCGATAGGTGCGGGATGCGCCTGCAAGTTTCCTTGTCCCCTGCGGGGTGGGCATTTCGGATAATTGTTGGATCGCTGAAATAATTCTGAGAACGGCAGGTTTTGGGAGCTTCTCTAATTCCTTAACGGCTGATTGTTTCCACTCAATCCGGAATGAGGCCATCGCGCTTTAACCTGGCAAGGACTTCATCGTGTAAAACGGTTGGCTCTTCTCGCCGCTGCGCCAGCGCAGCCAGGTCCCCCAAGTCTTCCAGAAGTTCCTCGAACTCCCTGATGGGCAAGATTACAGCAGTCTTATTGCCATCCTCATCCGTTACATATTGCGCTTGTAGTTCGCGAATTTTGACCATGTAGACTCACTTCCCAACCATAATTATACAACCCGGGTCCCTAGAAAGCCCTGAAAGAAACTTGGAATGCAAAATAATCTGATCCATTACCACCATTGTCATTTCGAACGAGGGGTTTGCGCCTGTTTCCTCGTCGCCGCCAAGCGGCTCGCTCGGGACAAGCCTTGGCGCACCCGAGTGAGAAATCCCTTTCGACCCAGGAATCCGGAAGCGGGGATCCTGTTAGCAAAGGGATTCCTCTTCGGCCGGAGCCTGCCCTGAGCGAAGCGAATGGGGCCTCATCGGAATGACAAAGGCGGTTCACGCCGCCTTTGTTGGAAGGCGCCAATTACCAATTACAGATTAGCATGGTAGTCATTTCTGTCTTGGGGATTCTAAGATGGGCTGCAGTTGTACTGCAGCCCCGCCCAGCAGTGCAACTGCTGGGCATCGAGGGATATAAGTCTCGTTCGTCTTTGCGAGCGCCCGCAGAACCGGCGAAGCAATCCCCAAGTGAAGCTTTGGGCAGGCTCTGGCCTCCCTGTGGTTCGGCCTTCTCGCAAAGACGGGCCGACGTCGGATTTGTGATTTCGGACTTTAAAAATCAATCTTTATTGATAGAAAGAGCCTCTGCGAATGCAGAGGCTCTTTTCTCATCCGTCTGTTACTCCAGGAACGTATTGATCCACGCCTGGTCGTCAGCGGTGTCCACACGGTAGCCGCCACCCAGGCCTTTGCAATTTTGATTCAGACCGAACGAGGTGACCGCCACGATGATATTGCTGTCTCCCCAGAAGGTCGGCCCGCCTGAGTCACCGAAGCAGGTGCCACCGGTGGCATGCTTGCCGGGGTTATTGGTCAGCAGCACCGAAGTGCCCGCGGGGATTCCGGCCGTGCCGCTTACGTCGATCAGGTTCACCGTGCCGCGGTAGCGAACACGATCTGCGCTCAGTGTAGGCCTGACACTTTGCAGTCCATATCCAACCACAGTAAAGCTCTGCTCCTGCAGGCCGCGTTTAGTCTTCAGCCCATCGAGCGTGCCGATATCGGCCAGCACGCCATAGGTATCCAGATTCACGGGCTCAGAGAGAATAGCAATGCCGGTGTCATACAAGTAGAACGCGCCGTCGTTGTAATTGGGGTTGGTGTAGATTTCGGAGAACTCGATGCTGGTGCCGCCGCCCCCCGGATACCCGTTGCCGGAATCCCGGACTCGACATCGGACTCGAACCACACCCTGCCACCCGAGGTTCCGAAGGTGCAGTGCCCCGCAGTCAGCATCACCGTCGGGGAGAGTAATGTGCCGGTGCAGCGCCAGGCCGGGCTGCCGTCCACATCAAAGACCATCAAACCCACGTGAGGATGGCCCTCCCCATCGGGCTCTCCAAAGGTTACCGCCGCCGCCGGGATCACGACCGCCAGCAACAGCGCTGCAGCGATCAAAGTCGCAGAAATCTTTGATCGCTGGCTCAGGTGAAACGGAAAATGCTTCTTTTGCATACGAAACATGGCACCTCCTTTAGACGAATAAGAATGGTACTAATAGTAACAACGACTACTTACCTGGCACTGAACAATTTCGTTAGGACATATTCACTTTTATCGCCGTTTAGGCCTGGAAACTCCACAGATGGGAGGGGTTGTCAAGGAGGTGGACAAAACTTGTGGAGCGTGACAAGTGAGTTAACGCAGAGACCGTTGGAACAAACTGACCAGCAACTGCTCACTTGTTCACTCCGCGCAACAAGACAGTTTTGTGGGATCTTTGAAGTATGAGATCGCGGCTATCTTTAAAGCCTCGGCCATTGTCGGATAAACATGGATCAGATCAATGAAATCCTCTAATTTGGCATGGAATTTCATCGCCATGGCCGCCTCGTGTATGACTTCACCTGCATTGGGCATGACAAGGGAAACGCCAAGAACCTCTTGCGAGTCTCGATTGATCACCATTTTTGCCAAGCCATTGGTTTGATGCGTTGCGCCTGCGCGGGGAACCAGTTCGAGCGGGATCGTGCCACACCAGCAGCGCAGACCGGTGGCATTGGCTTCGGCATCCGTCATGCCAACCGTCGCCACTTGTGGATCAGTGAATATGGTGCGTGGAATCACGCGGTGGTCAACCTTGCGATGAGCGTTTCCAAGCGCATTCATCGCTGCCACCACTCCATCGCGGGCGCCAACGGGGGTGGCAAGCTGAGATCCGGCGTGATTGCCAATCACATCTCCAGCCGCCCAGATATTAGGGATATTGGTTTGCAGCTCCTCGGTTACGTTTACAAACCCCTGTTGATCAAGTTCAATTCCTACAGTTTTGGTACCAACTTCGTCTGTGTTTGGCAACCGGCCTGTGGCGACGAGGAGTTTCTGGGCACTAAAGGACTGTTCCTGGTTGTTGATGAGAGCTGTGACTTCAATCTCGTTCTGAGATCTCTGGAGCACTCGTATCACTGAAGCCGAGGTGACTAAGTTAACGCCTTCAGCGCGCAAAATGTTTGAAAGGGCACGTGAAACTTCGGGTTCATAATGGGGAAGAATTTTGCGGCCTCTTTCCAGTATCGTGACCTTTACCCCAAAGCGGTGGAACATTTGCCCCAATTCAAGAGCGATGTACCCTCCGCCGATAATAACCAATGACTGGGGAAGCTCGGTCAATTCCGATGACTCGCCAGAGGTCAAAAGGTCTGAAGTCAAGTATTTAACTTTATCGAGACCCTCGATGAGAGGAATAGCAGGACGCGAACCGGTGGCAATGAGAACCTGGTCGCCACTAATTTTTTCATCTCCCACAACTGCGGTGTGCGCATCGATCAATTTTGCTTTTCCAGCGATGACCTTGATCCTTTCCTCCTCAGAAACAATGGATTGATATTTCTTATCGCGATAGGAGCGAACTACACCCTGCTTTTGGGAAATCAATTTTTCAAAATCGATCTCGATTTTTTCAGGCTTCAACCCGTCGTACCGCGGGTGAGCAGACTCCCAAACTATGCGGGCGGCTTCAATTAGATTCTTGCTTGGCAGACAGCCTCGATTGACGCAAGTGCCTCCCAATGTGCGCATTTCAGTCATGGCGGCAGTCTTCCCAAGTTCTGCAGCACGAATCGCTGCGGCGAAAGCAGTGGAACCAGAGCCCAGAATTAACAGATCAAAATCAGCTTCCATGGCTACCTCTTGTCGTTACACCTTGGTTGCTTACCAAATGGCAAACGCAATTTTTCCCTTCCACATCATCAGTTGGAAACTTTAGACCCAGTGAGCGGAGTTTTTTTATATCCCTGTCCAATCTCTCCAATTCGTTTATTCGAAGACGGATCTCGTTGGCTTTTTTATCAAGCAAATTCAGTAAGGTCTTGCAGGGAGCGAGTCGGCGATCTCGTAAATCGAGGATTTCTTTGACTTCGTCCAGGGAGAAATCCAGCCGCCTCAACCCGGCCACAAGTCTCAGCCGATCCACATCGGTTTTGGAGTATTCTCTATAGCCATTTTGCCTTCTGCCTGGGGGCGGAAGCAGGTTGATCTGCTCGTAGTAGCGAATGGTTTTTGCCGGGACACGGGTAAGGGTGACAATTTCGCGCATTTCCATATGGCCTCCGTGGCTTTCGGTTTATCCTACACCTTCCAGTAGCTGGAATGTCAAGCCCCGTTTCCTTGCTGAGAGCTGATTGGATCAAGCGAGTAATTCCACCTGAGAGGCACAAGAAGTACCGACAGAAACCGTGGGAAAAAAGGTGGCGTAGTAAATAGAATATTTGTACTATAATGTCTCTATGGCGTTTTTGTTCAATCAAAAAGGACAGGGAAGTAAAAAATCGAGAAGGGATGAACTTCTTGAGCACCGTAGCACGTTGATGGATGAGTATCAAAAGACCTCAGAAGGCTTTGATAGAACCATCATTACCTTAGCAAGTTCCGCGCTGGGCATATCAGTGGCATTTCTAAACGATATAGTGCCAGAACGCGATCCCAACACTCTTCCTATACTTGGCGCTGCATGGATTCTAATCGGCCTAAGCCTGGCGGCAATTGTGTTTTCATTCTTATTCGCTATCAAAAGTAGAAAATCAGCTATCAGGGATATTGATTTGGTACTAAGAGGTGGAACCGAAAAGGAAACCAAATACCCGAGAACTGCGACGGCGCTAAGTTGGGTATCTGCAATAACATTGATTCTTGGAATATTCCTTTACCTAGTTTTTGCCGTTATGAATCTATGATTTCAACGCCATGATAAGGAAAGCCATGAACGACAAATTGAGCAATGATAAATCTGAAGAAAAGCCGAGTGGGGAAACACGATCACCGATAAAATCTTTTGAACTAATTCCACCACCTCCCCCAATGAATGATGGTACGGATTTATCGATGGATCCAATCCCTGCGCCACCTATTCCTCATTTGCAAGAGACCGATAATTCATTTAGCCCAATACCAGTTCCACCTCCGGAACGACCGCCACAACCCTCACAACCACCTGAACCAGCACCGCCTTCTGCGCCACCTTCGGAGGACGGCGGTAAATAGTAATCTCAAGAATACCCAGCAGTTTCAATAAAACCCTGCCCTCACCTCCTCCCCAAGCTTAACATTGGATTGATGTTGTTCTCTTTGGACGGCTGAGCTAAAAGATACTGTTGGCCGGCTTCGAGCATCCAAGCGACGGCGTCGAGGGTGTCGTCGTGTTCGGCCCAGGGCCACTGGAGCCATTCTTCGCGAAACGCGCGCAGGAAGTCGGTTTCGACGTCGGAGATCCAGACGCGCTTGTACTGGAACTCGACGCCCATGAATTTTTCGAAGCGGTCGCCCTTGCCGCGGCCGGCGGGATGCATGGCCTGCAAGGGAAGCTTGTGGAAGCGGCGAATCATGTGCAGGAATTCTTCACCTTTGGTAACGGCTTCGACGCCGACAATGACGGTGTAGGGTCGGTCGGCGACGAGGCGGGCGAGTTCTTGCTCCGCCTCGCCTTGGGTGAGCTTGGCGCGTACGCCATCTTCGAGGACGATGCCGCCGCCCGGCAGGGCGCGGCCGATGGCGACGGCGAAGTAATCGCGACGATCGTCTTTGAGCTTATCGACAGTGGAGGCGTAGTCCACGCCGAAGATGACGGGCCAATCGGGGCGGATCTTTTCATGTGGGTATGGATTGAGCCATTCGCGGCGGAGGTGGATGCCTTCGGCGGCTTTGAGATCGAGCAGGTACATGCGGGCGAACTCGGCTTCGCCGGATTGCTGGCGCAGCAATTCGATCTCGCGTTTGGGGAAGCGGGCGCCCCAGACGGAGCGGCCTTGGCGGCGGATGGGCGTGCGCACGGTGCGGTGGCGGCCGGTGGCGGCGAGGTAAGCCAGCGCGTCGTTCTCGCGCCAGGGCGTGCCGACGAAGAGCTGCCAGGTGCGCGGTGCCACGGTGGGCAGGATGGTGCCGGTGAGGATGGTGGTGACGGTGCGCAGTTCGCGGGCGGAGCGCGTGTTGGTTTCGTCGTGGATGTCGTCGACGACGAGCAGACCCGTGGGGTGCTTGCCGATGATGGCGCGGGATTTGTAGCCGAGACCGAGGAAGGTGGGGTCTTTGCCTTTTTCCTGCGCACAGCGCGCCCGCCAGGATTCGTAGTCCATGTTGGCGCGTTTGACTTCGTAGCCGCCGGCTCCCCAGGCGACCTTGGGGTCGGGGACGACATTGGGGAAGGCCTGGCGCCAGGCGGGGTGATGGGCGATGAGGTCGGCGATCTGGGCGGCGGTATCGGCGGCAGCCGCGTCGCCGGCCTGGATAATGAGGTTGCTCTTGTGAGGCTCGTGGCCGATGCGGAAGGCGGTGAAGGCGATGGTGAGCGTGGTGGTCTTGGAAGAGCCGCGGAAGGCGAAGACGACAAGACCCTTCTTGCGGGCGCGCGCGGCATACAGCGGCCGCACCCATTCTTCCTGCGCGTGGCGCGGCAACTCGCGCTCGAATAACCTCCGATAGAACTCAGCAAACCCCTCCAGATCGTCCGTCGGCCGCGCCGAATCGTGGATTTCATCCATATGACCCCCAAGTTCACCGTTTGAAAAGCGAATTCTCTATCTCTATAACATACAATTCTCAAAAATCACTAAATTTCCCCTCCTTGTCAAGCATCCGCTCTCACCACATTTTTTAGAAGCGGTGACGACAACATTAACGAACGCTGAAAATTCAGCCACCCCGGTAATACTGCCTGCGTACCTCTCGTTCCGCGTACTGCCGGCAGCCGCTTCCGTCGGCCTGGTCACCTCGGCCAGCCTGGGCCTCGGCCTGGATAGCCAAAACGCCAGCCTCAAGGCTGCGGCCCGCGGAGATGCATCCGCCGCCGTCCAGGTAGACGATAGCGCGTCTCTGAATGCCGCCGTCGGCGCGGATGGTGATGCAAACGCGGAAGCGGAAGTAGGCGGCGGATCCGATGAACTCGAAGCCGGGGTAGATGCGTCCGCCGATGCGCAGGCCAACGCCTCTGACGAGGATGCCGGAGCCAGCCTTGACCTGGGTCTGGGCCCAGTGGTAAACACCGACTAAGCTGCTCAAACAGTAACCCCAACTCGCCTCTCGGGAATCTACCGGGCCAAATCCGGTAGATTCCCTTTTTTAACGCACAGATCGAGCGGGACCTCACCTTTTTTGGGAAAGCAAACATTGGATTAGAATTGCTATAACTCCAATGGCCTCGAAATCCCGGCGCTTCTCATTGGCGTCGCTCAGGGCAAACTTTGAGCCACCGGATTTGGGCAGGGTGGACCTGAACAGGCGCGCTCGCCTCCTCCATACCATCCTCATTTTCCTGCTTGGATTCACTTTCATCCTTGGCTTCATCTACTGGCTGCTGGTTCCTGGCTGGCTGGGCCGATTTTTTATATTCCTGGCTATCGGTATCGAATTGCTTTCTCTCTTCATTCTAAAATCCGGAAGGCTGTACCGCGCTGGCGCCATACTGGTCTATATGCTCTGGGTTGTGCTGATGCTGATTGTCCTGCTCTCCGACGGCATCCGCGGCCCAGCGGTGCTCGGCCATGTCCTGCTCATTTTGATGGGGGGCCTGCTGATCAGCACGCGCTTTGCCGCCGTGCTCACCGCGCTTACCCTGCTCGGCAACTACGCCGCTTTGCTGCTGGAACTCAACGATGGTCTGATCTATGCCAATCAACAGCTTACTTTGCCTGCGACCTGGACGTTCCAATCTGCATTTTTTCTGCTGGCCTTAGGTCTGGTGGTGATGCTGGGGCGCAGCATTCGCGAATCGCTCGATGTTGCGCTCGACAACGCACAAGGTCTCAAAGAGCACGTCGCCGAATTGCGATTGGCTCAGGCTCAACTGGAGATGAGCGACCGGAACTTGCGCCGCCGAGAGGCCATCCTGGATACACTGCGCATCACCTCCGAGAAGTTATTCCGTGGCCGCAGCCTCGGTGATTCGATTCAAGAGGTACTCAAAGACCTCGGCGAGGCGACAGACGTTGACCGGGTGTACATCTTCGAGAATCACGTGAGTGAGACCGGTGACCTGCTCGCCAGCCAGCGTTACGAATGGGTGGCCAAAGGTGTGGAAGCGCAGATCGACAATCCTGAACTGCAGTCCTTCTCATATGCACAAGCTGGCTTCAGCCGCTGGGGAAATCTGCTTCGAAAAAACGAGATCGTCAAAGGCCGTGTGAAGGAATTTCCGTCTTCGGAGCACGATTTGCTAAGTTCGCGGGGTATCTTATCCATTCTCGTCGTACCCATATTCGTTGGCGACGAGTGGTGGGGTTTTATGGGCTTCGACGAAACGCAAAAAGAGCGCGAGTGGTCTCCCGCCGAGGAGGATGCCTTGCTTGGCGCGGGCGGCCTCCTGGGTGGCGCCATCGAGCGGCGCCGCGCCGAGCAGGCCCTAAACCGCAGCGAAGCGCGCTACCTGGCTATTTTGCAGGACCAGTTCGACATGATTTGCCGTTATCACCCCGATGGCCGCCTGATATTTGCCAATGAGGCGTATACTCGATTCTTCGGCATGGACCCATCCAAGATTCAAGAAATGAACGTGTGGAGTCAGGTGCCAAAAGATGGCGCCGAGGCGCTGAAAGCGAAGATCGCTTCATTAACTCCCTCACAGCCGGTGGCGATTTCCCAATCCTATAACACACGGGCAGACGACGAACCCCGTTGGATCGAATGGACTGAACGCGGCGTTTTTGACGAGCAGGGACAGCTATTTGAAATTCAATCTGTGGGTCGCGATATTCATGAAGAAGTGCTCCTGCGCAAACAATTGGAAGAAAATCTGATTCAAATGGAAAACCAGGCCATGAGTGACCCGTTGACCGGGCTGCTCAACCGCCGCGCCATCATGGAACATGCCGAAGCCGAATGGCAACGCGCCCAGCGCGAGCGCCGCCCGCTAAGCCTGGTCGTGATGGACGTGGACCGCCTGAAGGAAATCAACGATACCTTCGGACACCTGGTGGGCGACCGCGCCCTCACGCAACTGGCCGATCTGATGCGCACCGGCATGCGCCGTTACGATTGGGTAGGCCGCTGGGGTGGGGATGAGTTCCTGCTGGTGCTGCCTGGCACGGGGCTGCAAAAAGCCCGCGATGTCGCTGAGCGCTTGCGCGTGCGCTTCAAGCAGAATAAGATCCAGCTCAAAGCCGACCAGGAGATCGAATTGCATGTCAGCCTGGGCGTCGCCAGCCAGGCCAACATAGACCAAGCCTCCGGCACGCTGCAGAACTTGTTAGCCCGCGCCGACCAGGCGCTATACAAAGCCAAACAAGCCGGCCGCGATAAGGTCGAAGTAAAGGAATAATCTTTTCCATCTCAGTGCGGCATTGGTTTTCTAAAAATAAGCGCGGAGGGTCTTGCTGGGGATGGGCTTTGTTGTTTGGGTGAGCCGGGCGGGGTAGCTCGTTTTAAGTTATAGTTTGCTATTATCAGGGTATTCAGCTTGACCCTAACCTCCCCTCGATATGAGTCTCTCCCAGGCCCTTCAAGAACTACTATCTTTTAATAAGTCGGGCGACGTTTCACAGGAGTTGCGTTCACGGCTGTTCGGCCCATTGTTTTCCGCGATCGCTCTGCTGGCAGCCTTTGGCGTCGTATTTTCCGGCGGTCTCTGGAATGCATCTCCGATAGCCCGTGGCGCACAGCTGTTCATCCTGGCCATGCTGGCGCTTGTCTGGTTGATCTGGAAACGCGGCTGGATCAACTGGGCTGCTTATATCCTCATTTCGGGACTCTGGGGCCTCGGAACCTTAGCAGTGATAAGCACAGGTGACCAGGCCAATCATTGGCTGATTCCGCAATTCATGCTGGCGATCCTGGCCCACTTTATATTGAATAGACGGGCGGCTATTTCCCTGGCGGTCATGACCGTGGCAGGTGACCTCATCATTTACCAATTTGCCCTCTACCAGTATTTCCCCGCGGGTTTGCGCGAGCTGACATTTGGCAATGACTGGGTGGCTATCATTATCTCCTCCTTTTTTCTGCTCTTCATTTTTTACCTCGCCGATTTCGTGTTAAGGGAGAGTTTGCGGCAAGCAAAACTCACCGAAGACCGCTATCACTCACTATTCGAAAAGACGAACGATGCGGTATTCCTGGTCGATCGGGAATACCGCATTCTCCACTTGAATCAACAGGCGGCCGACCTTCTTGGATACCGGATCGACGAACTGATTGGCAAACCTTATTCAAATTACGTGGCCCCGGAAGAGAAGCAGAAAGTCCAGGAAAATTTCGAACACTTGAATAAAGAGGGCACCGCTCCATTTTTCGAACGCATCCTGGTTCGCAAAGACGGCAGCCGATGCCATGTGGAATTCAATGCCGCCGCGGTGAAGGACGAACAGGCTAATCTGCTTTATTACCAGGGCGTCGCCCGTGACCTCACCGAGCGTAAACGACTCGAAGAGCAGCTTCGCTATTCGCTGGAAGAGATGGAAACCCTGGCTATGCAGGATCCGCTAACCGGACTGCTCAACCGCCGGGCTATCACCAAACACGCTGAAGCTGAATGGCACCGCAGCGCACGCGAACGGAAGCCCATGTGCGTGGTGCTCATTGATCTCGATAATTTGAAGGATGTGAACGATACTTCAGGCCACCAGGTTGGCGACCAGGCAATCATCGAACTGGCCGCGGTCATCAGGCTCTCTCGCCGGCGCTATGATTGGGCCGGGCGCTGGGGCGGCGACGAATTTATGCTCGTGCTGCCCGGAGCGAATCTGGTGGAGGCCCGCGAGGCCGCCGAACGGCTGCGCACCCAGTACGCTGAATCTCAAGTAGTCCAGGGGGGGATGCCTGGGTCTGTGAGTCCGCGAGTGAGCGTGGGAGTAGCCTGCTACTCCGGGCGCCCGGGCGAGGAGATCCCGCTGACTCAACTCATTGCCCAAGCCGATCAGGCGCTCTATCGCGCCAAAGGGCTTGGCAAGAACCGCGTGGAGCTATATCGAGACGAAAAATAACCTTTTACCAGGGATGGAAAAACCATTGCCAAAAACAATTTTCCCAATCGAAAAATAATTTGCCGCCGGAACACGTTTCCCATCTAAGGTCCGTAGGACCGCTTTTGATAATTCAATTTGTGTACCTCATGTGTTTGCAGGAAGAATTCCCCCACACTTGCACCCACGAAAACGGAAATTCAAAAGAACCAGATTCTCCGACAAATCCATATTTGGGCTTGTGATAGGATGAACAAAATGAAGCGGAGCTATTTCGTTTTCCTTACCCTTGTATCTGTGGCAGTCCTCATCGTGGGATGCCAGCCTCGCGGATCGGGAGCAGCTACCAGCCCTGCGATTGAAGCGCTAGTAGCATATCTGAGCGCCCTGACCGACAAGGACGAAGCCGCGCTAACCGTGCTCTCCTGTACAGATTGGGAAGCCAACGCCCTGCTAGAATTGGATGCCTTCCAATCTGTTGAGACCCGCCTAGAAGGTTTGAACTGCCAGCAAAATGTGACCGATGGCAGTTCCGTGACTGTCACCTGCCAGGGGAAGATCGTCACCAGTTATGGTGGCGAGGTGCAGGAGTTCGACCTTGGCAAACGGACCTACAGCATGGTGGAACAGGATGGCAATTGGCTGGTTTGCGGTTACTAGAACCTCGTGAAGTGCTTGATCAATCCTAAGCTGCGGAGGAGCTTACTCCTCCTGACTCCAATTTTATTTTTGGCGCTGCTGTCAGGCTGCGGTGGTAAAACCGTATCCGCAGCCGGGTCCGGCGGCGTAAACATGCCCGAAGTCGCTCATACAGCCACCGAGCGTCCAACACAGCAGCTAACTGCCACAAAATCGCCAGTCTCAGGCTCGACTGCCACCCCGACCCCAGCAACCAGCCGCACCCCAGCGGCTGCCACAGCTGATTGGAAATCCTGGCCGGTTCTGCCAACCGTTTCCGCCGAGATGCAGGACGTGTATCGCTTGGGACTGGAAAAGGGCAACGACCCGCATGCTTTCTCCGTCCTGGGCGATTGCCAGAGCCTTCCGGAAGCGTTCTTAGGCCCGTATGACAGCGACCCATCGACGGTAGCCGCTCTGCCTGATTATTTACAAGAGACCGTGGATAATTTTTCGGGCTCGTTCGATCGCTACAGCCCCACTGTCAAGGACGGTACCACCGCCGGCGCCCTGCTGTGGGGCGAGTGGAACGACAATAAAGAAAAACAATGCCAGCCCGGCGAAACTCCGCTGGACTGCGAGCTGCGTGTTCACCGGCCCAGCATTGTGATTATTCATATCGGCACCCATTGGGAAACGCGCAATTACCGCTACCTGACCATCATCGTCGAAAAGATTATCGAGCACGGAGCTGTGCCTGTGCTGGCTACCAAAGCCGACAACCGCGAGCTCGACGAGCGCGTTAACCAGGACATAGCCGATCTGGCCCAAGAATTCGATCTACCGATATGGAACTTCTGGGCCACCATGCAGCACATGCCCAACGACGGCATCTACCTTAACAGCACCTGGGAACTAACCGACGAAGCCAAGGAGATCCACCGCTTGTCCGCGCTGGAAGCCCTGGACGCCGTCTGGCGCGCGGTAAGGTAGGCGGGTTTCGGGCCTGATTCGTTATCAAGGGCGCTGGCGCGAAGCTGCGACATGGCTTCTGGCCGCGGCGCGACAATCTTCGCGAACCCTTCCTGCTTTTCCTTGCGCCCTACACCTGAATCGATTTTAATATCGGAGAGCGCCCGGCCTCACGGCCCACTATGAACCCAGATACCGCTCCGAAGGCAAGGCCTTCTATCCTACGCTCATTTCGCGTTCCAGTCGCGCTGCGCACGCGGGGGCGACTTACCGTGGCTTTGTTGGCCATGGCGGTTTTGCCTGTTTTGCTGATCGGCGCTTTCTCTTATAGCCTGGCCCAAACAACCCTCCACGAACGCGTTTACGCCCAATTGAATGGCGTGTTGGACTTTCAGCGAGCTGCTATCTCGCGCTGGTTGGATGGTGTCGCAGCAGACACCATCCTATTGACAGACAACTACGTCAGTGAGGAATACCTCACCGTGATCCTGGATCCGGACGCGGAGCCCG
>JAMCZK010000003.1 GCA_023485685.1 Chloroflexota bacterium
CTGCCAGCAGGGCGATCTGGTCGCCATCATGGAAGTCAACGGCGCTGAATGGCAGCCGCGTAAAGTATTCCTCTCTTCGTAAGTTTTCTTGTGATCATATTGCTTCCATCCGTAGGGGCAGGTCTAAGACCTGCCCTCCCTCTCCCGTTTACGGGAGAGGGTCGACAGGCGAAGCTTGTCGGGGTGAGGGGTTAAAACCGTGCAGCACTTTGCATCGCTGCAAGACGCGCAGTGTAAAAATGCCTGGCTCACCATCGGCGCGTTTGATGGTGTCCATCTCGGCCATCAACGGATTTTGAATGATCTGACTGCCGGCGCACACCAGCAAGCTGCCTCGACAGGTTCTCCGTCGCCGGCTGTTGTGCTTACGTTCTACCCACACCCTGCAGAAGTTCTACGCGGTCCCCGCAACAACTTCTACTTGATGACCCCTGAAGCCAAAGCTCAGCAGCTTGAGCTTATGGGTGTCGATATCCTGATTACTCAGCCATTCAGTCTCGAATTTTCCAAGACCTCAGCCCGCGACTTTGTCACTCAACTCAAAGATCACCTTGACCTCAAGGAGCTTTGGATCGGGCATGACTTTGCTCTAGGTCATAATCGCGAAGGGGATTTCGCCACTCTGCAAAAATTCGGCGCGCAGATGGGCTTCAATGTTCACGCCATCGCCGCTGTGGAGATAGATGGCGAACCCGTTTCCTCCTCGCGCATTCGCAGCCTACTATCCGCCGGTGATGTGCAAGCCGCGGCGCGTTTATTGGGTCGTCCCTATTCGTTGGCCGGCGAGGTCACCGGCGGTGCCAAACGCGGCCGCTCCATTGGCATCCCTACCGCCAACCTGGCGCCGTGGGAAAAACGCGCCGTGCCCGCTTCGGGCGTCTATGTGACCTGGGCCACCCTCGGTGATCGGCGTTGGGGGTCTGTGACCAACATCGGTGTCCGTCCGACCTTTGAGGATAAGTTGCTCGCCCCGGTTGTGGAATCCCACCTCTTGGACTACGATGGGGGCGACTTCTACGGCCAGACCCTGCGCCTGGATTTCGTCGCCCGCCTGCGCGGCGAACAGCGCTTCGCCGGCGTCGATGAACTCGTAACCCAGATCCATCGCGATATCCAAGCCGGGCGCATCGTCCTCTCTGAGCTGGCCGACGAATGGTGGAATGAGACCCTGCCCTGATTGCACTTAACCCGTCATTGCGAGCGAAGCGAAGCAATCTCCGGTGAGGAATCTCTATAACCACATCTTCCGAAACTAGTGGTTTCACAAACCTGCTTCCCCTCATTCTTGCAACTCGTTCCAAAGAATCGTCGACTACCATTTGTCCCGATTAGGTTAAACTGATTGCACAGCAATGAAGCCCTACCTAGACTTCATGCAACGCGTCCTCGAGACCGGCGTCGAAAAAGGCGACCGCACCGGCACCGGCACGCGTTCCATCTTTGGCCATCACATGCGCTTCGATCTCACCGAAGGTTTCCCCCTGCTCACCACCAAACAGCTCCACCTCAAATCCATCATCTACGAATTGCTCTGGTTCCTGCGCGGCGAAACCAACATCGCCTACCTGAAGGAGCATGGCGTGCGCATCTGGGACGAGTGGGCCGACGAGCGCGGTGAGCTGGGTCCCGTGTACGGCGCCCAATGGCGCTCCTGGCCCGCCGCCGATGGCCAAACTATCGACCAGATCTCCTGGGTGCTCGAAGAAATCCGGCGTAACCCCGATTCGCGCCGTCTTATCGTCAGCGCCTGGAACCCCGCCGAAATTGCGCGCATGGCGCTTCCCCCATGCCATCTGCTATTCCAGTTCTATGTCGCCGAAGGCCGCCTGTCTTGCCAACTCTATCAACGTTCTGCCGATATCTTTCTTGGCCTCCCTTTCAACATCGCTTCCTATTCACTGCTCACCCTGATGATGGCGCAAGCCTGCAACCTGCAGCCGGGAACCTTCATCATCAGCCTCGGCGACGCGCACCTCTACACCAATCATTTCGAACAGGCCAAGATGCAGCTTGCCCGTGAACCATATCCACTGCCGGGTATGCAGTTAAATCCCGCAGTGAAATCCCTCTTCGATTTTGATTATGACGATTTCACCTTGCTCAACTACCAAGCCCATCCCCACATCAAAGCGCAGGTCGCGGTTTGAAAAATCTCCAATCTCGAATCTCTAGTCTCTTTTCCCTCATTCCTCATCCCTCATCCTTCATCCTTTTCTTATGCTGATCTCCCTCGTGGCCGCCGTCGATCAGCGCAGCGGCATCGGCCGCGACAACCGTCTCCCCTGGCATCTCTCCGATGACCTCAAACATTTCCGCCGCCTCACCATGGGCCATCATGTCCTCATGGGCCGCAAAACCTACGAAAGCTCTCAGGGGAAGATGCCCGGTCGCAAACTGATCGTCCTCTCGCGTTCCGCGGGCCTCCTGGCGTCGGATGTCAAAATCGTTTCCTCGCTGGAAGCCGGCATCCAATTCGCCCAGGCTGCCGGTGAGACCGAACTCTTTATCATCGGTGGCGCACAAGTATTCGCCCAGGCGCTGCCTTTCGCGGATCACATCTACTACACCGAAGTTCACGCCGATGCTGGCGCCGACACATTCTTCCCCGATTTCGATTGCACGCAATGGAAAGAAATTTCCCGCCAGGATTTTCCCTCCGGTCCCAAAAACGATTTCCCGTTCTCTATCCTCCATTTGGAAAAAACCAATCTATAATCGTCGCCGCCCTTGCCTTCCGTTCAGCTTTAGCGGCGCTGGACGGACACTTGGTGAATAATCCGCCGATCCGTGGGTTGAATGCACCAAGACATCCTGGGGCTGGCAAATACTTTATCAATTGCCAACCTACTTGTGGGCTAGTTGCCTTGCTCGGCTTCGACTTCCTTATATCCATCCAATGATGACGAGAAAATATCATCTGGGATTGCAGGATTGATCTCGATTCGCTGAAACATTGTTTCCTCAATAAGTTTGCCGAGCGTGTTCACATCTGTGCTGTAAACTTCGGCTTTAAGGATTAAACCCAACTCTTGGTCAACCCAAAACTTAGCGTTCATCGTAATATCCCCGACACCATTTTTTTTGTTGATAAGTTATACCCATACTTTTCTGTCTAATAACGAATCTTTAGCTAACAATTTGTATTCGCCCACTCTTTGTGCTAAGCTCGTTGGATAAATGTAGTCCGCGACTGGCGATGGCGCCCACATGGCTAAGGGATATCTGTATATCTCATTTTGGGTATCGCCTAAATTGGTCGGCAGTCCAGAAAGAGCTTCCTCGACATCTGGTTGACCATATTTCGTATAAGTCGATTCATTGTTGTTGATTTCAAAAATGTTTTCGCCGTCACTGATCCAAACGATCCCGGTCGACGGCATCACAAATCGAGATTTATCGGGGTTTGTAATGGCAAACTCGCTGACCGTTACCAGCTCCTCGCCATCTGATAGATACCAAGTGGTCACCGCTTCCCCTTCCAGCGAAGACCAATTTGCATGGCTGGTTAACATTAGTTGGCGAATTGAATTGACATCCGTTTGATCTTTAGGAAAAAGGATCAACTTCCCGTTCCCATAAAAGAAAAATCCCATTACCAGCAGACTTAAAATTAACCCTGCAATAGTGCTTGAAATCAAATCTCGCTTGGACATAATTCTCTCCTTTCGCGGTGCTCAGCACATAACGAAAAGCTTATCCGGTTAAAAAAGAATCGTCTATAGGCGGCAATACTTTAGATACAGGCAAATGTAACGCCTAACTAAATTGGAAGGGACTGCCAGTAGCGCCTTTGAAATTCACCTTAAGAGAATCACCTAAGCCCTCATCTTATCCCTGTGGCATCCTAACCCGCGTTGCCTTTCGCCTGGTTGCCGACACCTTCTTTCCCTTCCTTGATCGCAGCCAATGGAAAGAAATCGAAGACCAGGATTTCCCCGTCGGCCCCCTCAAAAAGGATTTACCCTTCACCATCCTCAACCTCGAAAAGATTACTAACTACCATTTACCAATTCCAACTTCCCAATCTCTATTCTCCAATCTCCGATTCCCAATAACCAATAACTTATTTTCTTCATCCCTCGTCCTTTCCCTGTGGTATCCTAACTCCGTTAATTTAATTTCGGCTGGGCGCGTCCCGCACACCCAACCTTCGCGATCAATCAAATGACCACTACCGTCTTTCCCGCACAACCCGCGGCTGAATTTACATTGCCGCACCGCCACCGCACCGACCGGCGCACGCCGCTGCGCTGGCTGCTCTCCCACGTGTGGCGCTACTGGCCCTTGGCCATCATGCTCTTCATCGGTGCGGCTAGCAATGGGGCCCTGGCCGCGGTAGTCCCCATCGTCATCGGGGATGCCTTCGAAGCCATTATGCAATCGCCGCCGCGCACCGATCTCCTTCTCGGATTCGCGTTGCTTATCATTGGCAGCCAGGGCATCCGTTCTCTGCTTCAGTTTGCCCGTAACTTCAGCGCCGAGTGGCTGGGCCAGCTCCTCGAGCGCAACATTCGCGAAGAACTCTACGTCAGCCTGCTGGGCAAGAGCATGACTTTCCACAGTCTGCAATCCGTGGGCGACACCATGGCCCGCGCCACCAATGACGTGCGCGAGATCAACCTGATGTTCAACCCCGGCCTCAACCTGGTGATCGGCGCCGCCATGTTCCTCTTCTCGCCGCTCTTTGCCTCCTTGGCGATTCACCCTGCCCTGGTGCTTACGCCTCTGCTGTTCACCATCGCCTATTTCCTTTCCATCTGGCAATACCTGGCCGAACTGGCGCCGGTCACCCGCGAACTGCGGCATTCTTTCGGCACGCTCAACTCGCGCCTTTCCGAAGCGCTGGATGGCATCGAAACTGTCAAAGGCGCCGCGCAGGAAAAAGAAGAAGTCCAGCTCTTTAAAGCCAATGCCAACCGCTTCCGCGCCGCCTACATTCGCGAGGGCTACATCGAGGCGCGTTTCCTCCCCATGCTGCTGATGGGCCTCGCTGAAGCCGCCGGCCTCTGGCACTCCTTGGCGCTCTATCAGCAGGGCCAGATCGTCCTGGGCCAGGTCATCGCCTACTTTGGCTTATTGATGCTCTTCGGCTTCCCGGTCCACACTTCGCTGTTCGCTTATTCGCAGGTTTCCTTGGGAGTTGCCTCCGCACGCCGCATCCTCGAGCTCATCAACAACGAAACCGATCTCGACCAGAACATTGCCGGCTACGGCGGCGAGATGAAGGGTGACATCGAATTCCGCAATGTCACCTTCGCCTACGACAAAAACGAGCCCGCTTTGCAAGAGGTGTCGTTCCACATTCCGGCCGGCCGAACGGTGGCCATCGTCGGGCAGACCGGCGTCGGCAAGACTTCCCTGGCCAAATTGGTCAACCGCACCTATGACGTCACCTCCGGCCAGGTTCTGGTGGATGGCGCCGACGTCCGCGATTGGAACCTGGAAGCCCTGCGCCGCCACATCTCTATCATCGAGCAGGACATTTTCCTCTTCTCGCGCAGCATTGCCGACAATATTGCCTTCGGCAAGAAAGACGCCTCCCGCGCCGAGATCGAGATTGCCGCCCAACAAGCCCAGGCGCACGAATTCATCATGGAATTCCAAGAGGGCTACGACACCGTCATCGGCGACCGCGGCGTCACGCTTTCCGGCGGCCAGCGCCAACGCCTGGCTCTCGCCCGCGCCTTCCTCACCGATCCCGCCATTCTCATCCTCGACGATTCCACCTCCGCCATCGACTCCGCCACCGAAGATCTGATTCAGCGCGCCATCTATGCCGCCGCCAAAGGCCGCACCACCATGATGATCACCCACCGTCTCTCGCAGATTCGCTGGGCCGACCTGATCCTGGTGATGCGCTCAGGGCGCGTGGCGGCCTCCGGCAGCCACGAGGAATTGATGCAATCCTCCAAAGCCTACCGCCGCATCTTTAGCGAATGATTGCCATGTCGTTGGTTTGCCATTCTGAGCCAGCAAAGGCGAGCAAAGCTCGTCGTGCACCAGCGAAGCATGCCCTGAGCGAGGCGAATGGGAATCCATCCTTAAGATTGTTTCGCAAGTCAAGCCTATTATGGGAACCGACTCACGGATGGATGCTTCGCGACGCCTTTCCGCAAAACGGAAAGGCTGCTCAGCATGGCAAAACAGCGGGCAGATTCTATTCTTTTTTCAATTCATCCCTCATCCCTTCTCCCTTATCCTTTCCTGATCCATGGGTTTCTTCTCCGGCCTTTCCTTTTTTTGTCATCCCGAGCGGGTACGTAAATCATTACCCAAGCAGACTCCTATGCCAGCGAGGGACCCCTATAACGCAGTCTTCCGCATAACCATGTTCTGCAATCCTTTTTTCCGCTTCATCAGCGTGTAGCCATGGGTTTCTTCTCCGGCCTTGACGTAGAAGCATACGACCGCCAATACAGCGACCGCCAGTTGTTGTCGCGCATGGGCAGCTATTTCCGCCCGTACGCGCTGCTCATGGTGGGCATTGGTCTGCTTTCGCTTTTCAATGCCATGGCCGGCGCCGCGGTGCCACTGCTCTTGGCCCGCGCCCTGGATCTCGCCGGCCCTGCCATCACCGCTTTCCAAATACTCGTCGTCACTTTTGTGGTGCTCGCCTCCGGCGTGCTGGTGTGGGCCGCCAACTGGTGGCGCCGCCGCCTCACCGCCCGCGTCATCGGCGACGTGGTGATGGATATCCGCGTGGACGGCTTCCG
>JAMCZK010000056.1 GCA_023485685.1 Chloroflexota bacterium
ATTCTGGAATGAGATTGGCGGTGGTATCGAACGCTGGGGATGATGCCGACGTGCAAACCCTGGTGAACAATTCGGGTCTGCGCCCTTACCTGGATTTCGCGCTGAGCTCGGCAGCTTGCGGCATCCGCAAGCCGAACCCGCGCATCTTCGAAATTGCCCTGGAACATTGGCGCCTGCCTCGCAAAGACGTGGTGATGGTAGGGGATACATTGGGAGCCGACATCCTGGGGGCTCGCAACGCCGGGCTCACGAGCATCTGGCTCACGCGACGGGCGGACACGCCAGCCAATCGCGA
Organism: Chloroflexota bacterium; assembly: GCA_023485685.1. Classification (GTDB taxonomy): domain Bacteria; phylum Chloroflexota; class Anaerolineae; order Anaerolineales; family UBA11579; genus JAMCZK01. The sequence goes on from JAMCZK010000056.1 coordinate 296, forward strand.
TCATCTGGACACGATCAAGCCCGACGTGACGATCACAACGCTAACGGAGTTGCCTGAATTGCTCGGCACCAAAGAAGCTGTAAGCTATAAGCCCTAAGTCGCAGCTATTAGCCGTCAACTCACAACTATGTTGTAACTGGCTTTAAAGAGAGGGAAATGTAGCGTAGGGGCGCGTTGTCATGCGCCCCTACGTCAGGCGAATTGTTGAATATCGCACGGGCGGTGAGCAAGACGGGCGCGAGGTCGCGGGCTTTGAAGGTGCGGATGGAAACGAGATTGTCGTCCGGTGGTGATTCCACCAGGAGCAGGTGATCGACGCTGGCGGACATGGAGGAGGAGCCGCGGTAGAGGCCCTGTTTGTTGGTGTGATGGATGACGACGACGGCAGCGCCGGTGTTCTTGGCGACCTTGCGCAGGGTATCGAAGACGGGTTGGATGGAGAGGAGGTTGTTTTCGTCTGCGCCGCGGGTGACATTGGCAAGCGCGTCGATGATGATCAGTTTCGCACCTAAGGAGTTGGCGACGTTGGACCAGTATTCGGATTCCGCGTCGCCGCGGGTGAGGTTGAGGTAAGCGAAGGGAATGAAGTGAAGAGGAATAGCAGGATCGGCATTGTGGCCGCGCATGGTGCGAGCCAGGCGATCCCAAGTACGCTGGAGGCCGCCCTCGGCATCCAAGATGAGGACTGGGGAGCCGTGGTTCCCCCTCACCCCCGACCCCTCTCCCCAGAGGTGGAGAGGGGAGAAGAATTTTCGAATGTCGAATTTCGAATTTCAAATTGCGATTTGTCAACCGACGACGCGGTTGAGTGACCAAGCCAAGGCTGGCCGCTCGCCACGGAGACGGCCAAATCTAGGGCGAGCCAGGTCTTTTTGGTGCCGGGGGCGCCGGCAATGAGATTGACGGAGGAGGGGTTGAAGATGCCATCGACGACGGGTTCGGAAACGGGCGGCGCAGAATGCAGGGTCTCCCAGGCGGCGTAGATGCGCTCCTGACCGGGGGGAGCGTTTTCAAGGGAATTGTGGGCGTCTTCGATCTCGGCGGCCATGATGTGGCAGGCGGGATTATCGGCGACGGCCTGCTGAAAGGCGGCGGCACGCTCGAGGAAGTTGCGGTCGGGCATGGCAAGGACGGCTTCGTAGCCCACACGCCATTCGGGCGGCAGGCGATCGGGAATTTCGGTGGCGAGGCCGCGGCGGATGAGCAGAGCGAGGATTTTCGCAGGATTCTGAGCATATATTTCCTCATTCTTTTTGAAATTCCCGTTGTTAGCAGTGGTGGAGACCCCCACGCCATCCCCTTGCACACTAGGGGAGGTTGCCACGCTCGCAAAAGATGCTCGCTCGCAATACGGCTTAGGTGAACCTAAGCCTAGCTCGGGGCAAGCTCCGGCGGGATTGGGGTGAAATTCGGACTGGGTAGACATGGTGACCTCCCTAAAGAAATTATGAATTCTGAATTCAGAATTGCTGAATGCTGATTAAGACATGGAAGTGGGGAAAATGGAAGGGGATGTCAAGGAGTTGGACAGCCTGGAGCATCCCGGCTGGGAATGTGTGCGCCTGAGCAACCAGCCCAAGCTGGAAGGCATTTCGGTCAGCTCACCCACCATCCAAAGCATCCTGATCAAAAATCAGATGGGAAGTAAGTATGAGCGCCTGTTGAAGCTGGAACAGCAGCGGCTGAGCAAGCCATAGAACTAACCGCCGAGCAAATCCGGCAGATCGAAAAAGCCAATCCCTGTTTCCGGGAACGGCATGTGGAAAGCGGCCGGCCAGGGGATCTACTCGCCCAAGAACCCTTCTACGTGGGCCAACTCAAGGGTGTGGGAAAAGTGTACCTACATGCTGTGGTGGATACCTATGGCAGTTATGCTTTTGGTTTCCTGCACACCTCCAAGCAGCCGGAGGCGGCCGTGGCTGTGCTGCACAATGACGTGCTGCCGTTCTACCAGGAGAAGGAGATCCCGGTGTCTGCAGTTCTCACTGACAACGGCCGCGAGTTCTGCGGCTAAGACAGCCATCCCTACGAACTTTACCTGGCGCTCAACGACATTGAGCATCGCCGCACCAAAGTGCGACGCCCGCAGACCAATGGCTTTGTGGAACATTTCAACAGAACTAGCTAGACAAATTCCTACGCTCTGCTTTTCGCACCAAACTTTATGAAAGCGTGGAAGCTTTGCAAAATGATTTGGATGCCTGGCTGGTGCACTACAGTACTGAGTGTAGTCACCAGGGCTAGCGCAATATGGGCAAACGACCCATCGACACGATCAATGAATTTCTAAAACCTGTTCAGGAAGAAGCCTAGTTATACATCTATATCTTCCCCGGCATCTGGTTCGCCACCTTGGGCCCCACGGAGCGAATCAGATCCCGCGCCGCATCTACCTCATCCCACACATTCCATAGCAATACCCCGCGTAGGTGGCCGTCATCCAGGTAATAGACCACGCCTTTCTTGTAAGGCTGCTCCTTCCAATCTTCCACCATCTGGTAGCGGGAATCCAGGCGACCAGCGGCTTCGTAGCCAAGGTCGAAAAGATCAGAGTAGAACATGGGGATGTGGTCGTAAGGCTGCGGCTTGCCTGCCATGCTGCGGCCGGCCGCCTTGCCCATGGTGTTGGTGTTGTCTTCGTGCTCGACGCGCAGGCGGCCGCCCAAATAGGAATTCGTGAAGGTGGCTACGTCGCCGGCGGCATAGATATCAGCGTGGCTGGTTTGCAGGTCTTCTCCGACCACGATGCCGTTATCGATTTCCAGCCCAGCTTTTTCCGCCAGTTCGACGTTCGGTTTGATACCGATACCGGCCACAATGTGATCGACCTCGATGGATTTGCCACTCTTCATCTTTACCTGGCGAGAATTGCCGCTTGCTTGCACATCGCTTACTTCTTCGCCATTCAATACAACCACACCTTTTTCGTGGAAATAATTATTAAGATGATCCACCAAGCCGGGGGGAAAGATATTGGCGCAGATGCCTTTGCCGGGAAAGATGATGGTGACCTCTTGCTTGTGCATGGCGAGAGCGGCGGCCAACTCGGAGCCGATAAAGCCGCCGCCGATCACCGCAAAGCGTCCCCCTTTGTCGGCCTGCTCGCGCAGCGCCTGATAATCAGCCATAGTGCGGTAGTAGCGGATCAAACCTTTACCAAAAGGCAACTCGCGCGGCGTGCCGCCGGTGGCGAGGAGCAATTTGTCATATTCGTATTCCAGGCCCTGGTCGTCGCGGACTCGCTTTGCGGCGGGATCAATCGCAGTGACCCGTTGGTTCAGATAAAGGTCCGCCCCATGGCTGGCAGTCTGTCGCCAAACCTTATCGAGAGTCTTCTTCCCCGTCCACAAGGCTTTAGTCAGCGGTGGCCGGTCGTAGGGCGGGAAGTTTTCCGATGCAATGAGCGCGATGCTGCCGGTTCCGTCAACCTCACGGAACCCTTTGATGGCCGAATCCGCCGCCATTCCACCACCAACGACGACATAGGAATAGTGCTTCATTTTGTCCTCCAACCTTGCGAAGGGTTGAATTTTAGTGAAACTCTCCATACCAAACCTTCGCAAGGTTAAATTTAGCGATACCTGATTCTAAGCTAAAACGGCTGGCTTATTCCTTGCAACCTTTGTATAACAAACGAGTCGGCCGCAAACGCCGTTATTAGCCCTATTCCATGCGCAAGACCCTGGCACCACTCGCGTTAATCCTAGGTATCCTCGCCTGCAATTATCCGACGACCAGCATTGGCGGAGAACCCACAGCCGAAGTACCCTTGGCCCTGGTGGATGCAAGCACGCCTGTCGGAGCAGAAGCACCGCCGCCCACGCTGCCACCCACCCGCGACCCCAACCTGCCTATCTATACGCCCACGCCGGATGTACCGCATGGGCAACCGACACTACGGAGCGACTATATCGAGTACGTAGTGCAACCTTACGACATCCTGACTGCCATCGCCGAACGCTTTGGAGTCACTCTCGAAGAAGTGGTAGCCGCAAATAACATCATCGACCCGAACACGCTGGAGGTGGGACAGAACCTGCTGATCCCGCCCCAATCTCCGGTCAGCCTCGGGCCGGATTTCAAAATAATCCCGGATTCGGAATTGGTGAACGGGCCCTTCGCCCTGTTCTTCGACGTGGCCGCGTTCATAGATTCGCAGCCGGGGTATCTCAAGCAGCACCGCGAAGAAGTGGACGGGGCAATGCTTAGCGGCGCGCAAATCGTCCAACGGGTGGCCACAGAATATTCAGTGAATCCGAAATTGTTGCTGGCCGTGCTGGAAGTTCAAAGCGGATGGCTGAGTGACGCCAACCCGCGCACCAGTAGGTTGCAATATCCCATGGGGGTACTGGATGCCTGGCGCAGTGGGCTCTACTTCCAACTGTCCTGGGCCGCGGATAATCTCAACAAGGGTTATTACGAATGGAAGGGTGGGCTAACCGCCGGTTGGCGCACGACGGAGGGAACGCTCATTCCTGCGGCTTCCACGATCAATCCCGGGACCGCGGGCGTGCAATACATGTTCTCGCTGCTGTACCCAGAAGGCGAATGGCGCAACATCGTTTCTGACGGCGGCTTCAACGCACTCTACGCGCAGTACTTCGGTTACCCATTCGACCTGGCAGTGGAGCCCTTGGTGCCTCCTGACATCGCACAACCCGCCATGCAACTGCCCTTTGAAGCGGGAGTGCCCTGGGTGTACAGTGGCGGTCCGCATGGCGGCTGGGGAAATTCCGCCTGGGCGGCGCTGGACTTCGCGCCGCGCGGTGAGATGCTCGGCTGCAATCAAAGTACCGATTGGGTGGTAGCCGCCGCCGATGGCCTCATCGTGCGCGCGGAAAACGGCGCGGTGGTTGAGGATCTGGACGGCGACGGTTACGAGCAAACAGGCTGGACTATCCTTTATATGCACATGGCCAGTGAAGGCCGCGTGCAAGCGGGCACGCGGGTGAGCGCGGGAGATCGCATCGGGCACCCATCGTGCGAAGGCGGTTTTGCCACCGCCAGCCATTTGCACGTTGCGCGCCGATATAATGGAGAGTGGATTGCTGCTTCAGGCAGTACGGCCTGGGGCAGTTTGCCTTTTGTTATGGACGGGTGGATATCCACCAGCTCTGGGATTCTTTACGACGGCATCTTGCAGCGCGATGGAGTTTCTGTGGAGGCCTGCGAATGCCGCGACCCCGACAACATGCTGCAGCGTTGAGCCGTAATGCGATACGACGAGCATCTTATGAAATCACGAGTATCTCTTCGAGATTGCTTCGTCCGCTTGCGACGCGAGGCGTCGCAATGCTCCTCGCAAGGACGATTCTTGGGAGTGCAGAACCCTCTGCTTTTTCGTCATTGCGAGGAGGCGTTTTTGAGCCACTACAGCGGCGAAAGCCGACGTGGCAAACTCGAATCGAGTTGACTGCTGGCAAATTGAATCAGACGTAAACGATCTATGAAGACCATGAGGATTCGAGTTCTGCTTGCCTTTCTCGCCGCGGCATTTGCCACCGCCGTGTGCAGCGGCGGCTATATTACGCCAGGCAGCCTGGAGGAAACCGAGCAGGCCGCCCAAGACATGATGGCTTCCGCTACCGCGCTGGCGCAATTATTGTCGCCCACGTCAACGCCGGTGTCGGAACCGGCCAGCCCAAGCCCAACTATGGCCGCCAGCCCGACGCCTGCCGAGTCGCCTACAGCAGCCCCGCCCTACCTTTATGCGGCCCAATCGGGCGATACTTTGGCTATCCTGGCGGCCAGGTTCGGTGTCTCCGTTGAGGAGATCGCCTCGCCGCAAGATATTCCGGCTGGCCTGATCAATGCGGGGCAAATCTTCAACCTCCCCAACGTGCTTGGCGAAACGTCGCCGCACGACCGTTTGCTGCCGGATAGCGAAATTATTCTTTCGCCGTCCACTATCGGGTTCAACGCGGCCAGTTATGCCGGGCCCTTTGCCGGCTACCTGATGGGCTATCGCGAATACCTGCCCACAGATTGGTACAACGGGCCCGCGGTCATCGAACGCGTCGCACAAGAGCAATCCATCAACCCGCGGGTATTGCTCTCTATATTGCAGACTCAAAGCAACTGGGTGCTGGGCGAACCGCTGCTCGGGAGCGATGAAGATTACCCATTAGGCTACAGGAACCCCAATTACCATGGCTTGTATCATCAGTTGACCTGGGCGGCCAACCAACTGTCCATTGGTTATTACGGATGGCGCGAAGGCAAACTCACAGAACTTACCTTCCCCGACGGAAGGGAACTGCGAATCGCCCCGGATCTAAACGCCGGCACAGTGGCCATCCAATACTTTTTCAGCAAGCTTTACAACTACGACGCCTGGCTGGAGCTTATGAATCCGGACACGGGTTTTGCATTCACTCACGGTGAAGCCATGTTCCCGGACCCGTGGGAGAGGGCCAAGCTAGCCGAACCCCTATTCCCACCGGAATTTGCACAACCTAACCTGGGTTTACCTTTCTACAATAATCAGGTCTGGTATTTCACCTCTGGCCCGCACGGCGCCTGGGCGCCAGAGGGCAGCCAGGCAGCCCTAGATTTTGCGCCGTCCAGTCTTCAGTCGGGATGCAAGGAATCGAAATTGTGGGTTACGGCATCTGGCCCGGGCCTTATCGTACGCTCGGAGATAGGCATCCTGGTTGTAGATATGGACGGGGATGGTTACGAACAAACGGGATGGGTTATCGTTTATGTGCACGTAACCAACAAGGAACACCTCCGCGTTGGCGATTGGGTGGATCGCGGGGACAAACTGGGGAATCCTTCCTGTGAAGGCGGCGAGGCCACGGATACCAATTTGCACATTGTGCGCAAGTACAATGGCGAGTGGATCAGCGCAGCGGGGCCAGTGCCCTTCGAGCTCAGCGGCTGGGTGACACAGGATGGCGGGGCACCCTACCAGGGCAGCTTAGTGCGCGATGGCAGCGTGGTCACCGCCTGCACTTGCAGCAACGTTAGCGCACGGATTGCCCGCAGCAGCAGCGACCCCTATTAGAAAACTCCACACCGTATAATTTGGCGATGACAGCTAGGGGAATTTTTCTACACTTTCAGCTTCTAGTTGCTATGGCAATATTTCTTTCCGCCTGCCAGCCCACAGGCTGTTGAGCCCATCCAGACTGAAACCCCTTTGGCGAATAGAAGTGCGGATCCGGCGCCCACACTGGAAGCCGCATCCACATCGCTACCAACCGCGACGCGCACGCCAAGCCCAGAAGACTGGAAAAATGCACCGGTGATCCCGGAATCGCTCAGTGACCGCGCTAGGGAGATTTATGCGACTGGTCTCGAAATGGGGCGCAATCCGCAGGCGTTTTCGAAAGTTGGCGATTGCGGCGGTACGCCAAGCTGGTTCCTGGGACCTTTCGATATTGGACCCAGCGATTACAGGCTTGGCAAGTACCAATATTTAGATGGAGTGATCGCCTATTTTCAAGGTTCTTATGGCCGAGACAGCCTGGCAGTCCGCGATGGTTTCAATGCGGCGGCCATCCTTTCACCTATTCGGGCAAACCATAAGCTTTGCGAAGCGAGCGAAACTCCATTGGCGTGCGAATTTCGCATAAACAATCCCAGTATTGCCTTGATCATGGTGGGGACCAATGACGTATATCACGTGGATAAATTCGAAGGGCGGCTGCGCCAGATCATCGAGTACAGCATCGAACAAGGAATCCTTCCAGTGCTTGCCAGCAAGCCCGACAACCTAGAGGGTGACCATAGTATTAACCGCATCATTTACGCGCTGGCGCTGGAATACGGAATCCCCTATTGGAATGTGTGGCGCGCGCTTCAGGATCTGCCAGATGGCGGCCTTCAGGAAGACGGCGCGCATGTTACGTTCGCGGGGAATTATTTCGACAATCCCCAGGCGATGCAAGCCGGATGGCCGCATCGAAATTTAACCGCGTTGCAGGTGTTGGATTTTCTACGGCGGGAATTGGAGGAATAGTTTTTTCGGTTTCGCAAAAAAAGAGAGTTAGGCTGGTGTTCAGAATATGGTTATTAGGAAGACTGCGTTCTAGGGATTCCTCGCTGGTCGTTCTCCTACTTGGATAGGGATTTGCATACCCGCTCGGAATGACAAAAAGAGAAAGACAAGCGACGACGCAAGAGAGGCGTCGTCGCTTGTCTTCTGGTATTGGGATGTAGATGCATGTTGTGACTGGAAAGAACACCCACGGAAGCTGATAGCGATTAGCTGATATCTACGGCATAATTTGCGCGATTCAATGCGTTCACCTACGAAACTATCTCGGCGCGAGTTTTTGAAGCTAGCCTCGCTGGGCTTCTTGAGCGTCGCGGCTAGCCCAAGGCTGCGGCGCTTTCCTTCAATCTGCCCACTACCGCCCGCCGATTCCGCAGTCCTCAGCGCCGAACAACAGCAGCGCCTGATTGAAGCCTCGCGCATCTTCATCGCACCCGAGATCGGAGCCGCGCGCCAGGTAGCGTTGCAAATCGATTTCATTGAGGGCCCTAACGAAGACGCCTCGACTATGTGCGGGCCGTTGGCTGTGGCGATCCTTAAGACGGCCGGATTGCTGGGGGCCTGGGTACTACCGCATGACTTTTGGCTGGTGGATCCGCGCAACAGCTTGCAACCATTTCAGAACACGTTTCCCGAATCTCTCTATACCTGGCAAACATTCGATACACCGATCAAGGAATTCGATTTTGCGCGTGCGCCTCTGCAAGCAGGCGACCTGGTTTACCTGCACGCGGCGCCTGGAGACACTTTCGAACATGTGCTGGTGGTCAATCGCGTGGACGGCGCCGGACGCGCTTACACGGTAACGAATTTCTTCGTCACCACCGGCACCATTATCGAAGAGCGCATGCTCTACGATTCCCAGCAGCCGGGCGTCGGGCAGTTCGCCGATTGGGGGAACAGGCAACTGAAGAACAGGTTTGGCAACACAGGCAAGGGAGGCTTCCACGTTTGGCGCGTCAAAGATGGTCGCAGCCTGGAATTTCCAGCGGATGAAAACAATACGCGGCTGCGAGAGCAGCTGGACGAGCTGCTGCTAACCGCAGCCGGTGATTGGTACGGGGCCATCAAACAGATCGATGGGCCATTGCTCTACCAGTTCAACCCGTATGCCTCGTTTCACCCCGCCTCCACGATTAAGGTGCCGGTTGCCATGGCTTTCTATCAGTGGCTGGAAGAGCAGGCCCCTAGCAACTGGGCGACCTATCTCAACGAGCGTGGCGCTGATGGACGCAGCTACGCCAGCCTGCTGGAGGCTATGCTGGTGAATTCAGAAGAGGAGGCGACTGAAAGCTTGGTGGATTCTTTGGGCGCTGCCTGGCTGGAAGAAACCTGGCAAAGCTGGGGACTGAATGCAACGCACATCGACCCGCGGCGCAGCTCCGCAACGGAGATCATTGGTTTGTTGGAAGATCTCTACTCTGGAAAACGCCTGTCCGCGAAAAGCAAGGAGGCGATCCTCACTTTGATGTCCACCTATACATCCAACGACGATACACGCATCGGGCTGCTGCGGCCTGAGCTGCCCCGGGGGAGCAGGATTTACAACAAACGCGGTTCGCTGGTAGATTGGCCACGTGTGGTGGCCGACAGTGCAATTATCGAGCTGCCAACCTCGGCCTACCTATTCTCCCTGCACGGAATTGGTCGCGGTCAGGCCAGCTACGAGGAATTGGAAGCCACTCTGGATTCTGCCGTGCAAATCTTTGGGGATTTCCTCGGCGCAGCTTAGGTCTAAGCAGCGCCTAGATCCAAGCTGCGCTTAGGGCAAGCTAAGAAAACCAAGCTTTGCGGCAGTTTTCACAACCAAACTATATAATCTCCCAGATGTTTCGTACCGGGAATAGCGCCTGGAAGTGGATCCTGGCTCTCAGTCTGCTGCTTTCCGCATGCGCGCCGCAAACGGAGGCGATATTGCCGACCGCGGCGACTTCCACGCCTTCAGCAACCCCGAGCCCAATCCCTACTGAGACCTTGATTCCTTCCACCCCGCTGCCAACGCGCCCAGCCTACGACCCGGGCACCCTGGTAGAGTACACCGCGCAGAACGGCGACAATCTCATCGCGCTGGCAGCCCGCTTCAATACCTCCATCGAAGAAATTCTGGTCGCCAACCCCATCATCCCTGACAGCGCCACGACGCTGCCGGCCGGCCTTCCGATGCAAATCCCGATTTATTACCGCGCCTATTGGGGCTCGGCCTACCGCATCATTCCAGACAGCCAGTTCGTCAACGGTCCGGCGGCCATGGATTTCGACACGCAGGCATTCGTAGACGAACATGCGGGATGGTTGAAGAACTATGGCGAGTACGCGTCGGGGCGGCAGCGCACCGGCGCCGGCCTCGTGGACGTAGTGGCTACCAATTTCAGCGTCAGCCCGCGTTTACTGTTGGCGCTGCTGGAATATCAGGCGGGCGCGCTCACCCAACCAGTCATGGACCCGGATCTCGTCTATCCGCTTGGCTACGAGCGGCGCGGTTATGGCAGTGTTTATCTGCAATTGGTGTGGGCAGCCAACCAGTTGAACGACGGTTATTATGCGTGGCGCAACGGGAAACTCATCGAGTTCGACTTGAATGATGGAACGATATACCGCCCAGACCCCTGGCAGAACGCGGCCTCGGTGACATTGCAAATTTATTTCAACGAAGTGCTGCCATCAGAACAATTCGACATTGCCATTTCGCCTGAAGGCTTTGCGCACACCTATGCGTCGCTCTTCGGCGATCCCTGGCAGAATGACGTCGCGCACTTGCCCGGCAGCCTGGCGCAGCCTGAATTCCGACTGCCATTCTCCGCTGGAGAAGTGTGGGCCTTCACAGGCGGACCGCACACCGGCTGGGGCCAGGGCGAACCTTGGGCGGCGCTGGACTTTGCGCCCGGTGAAGGCAAGGGCTGCTTTAGCAGCAATCTCTGGGCAATAGCGTTAGCAGATGGAACCGTAATACGCACCGATGTTGGGATAGCTGTTTTGGATCTGGATGGTGATGGAGACGAACGTACCGGTTGGGTAATCTTTTATCTACACGTGAGCAAAAATGGACGCGCCCAGGTCGGCGATACTTTGCTGGCCGGGCAACCGGTAGGCCGTCCTTCATGCGAGGGCGGTTCCTCCACGGGCACCCACGTACATATCGCCCGCAAATACAACGGCGAATGGATCGAGGCAGCCGGCGCCCTGCCCTTCGTGATGGAAGGGTGGACGCCCATGGAGGGCGGCGCGCCTTACGCGGGTTTGCTCACGCGGATGGGGTACCAAGTGCGAGCCTGCGCCTGCTCCGACGCGGCCAGCGCCATTACCTCGGCGGCCGCCGCGGTCCCTCTATCCGCCCCCGAAGTCGTTTCCACGGAAATTTCTTCCAACAATTAACAAAGAAATCGGATTGCCTGACTAGGCCTCTTTTATTTCATAGCGCGTCTCGATATTGACGGTCGCCTTCAGCATATTTTGCACTACGCAATATTTTTCAGATGAAAGTTGGATGGCGCGCTCCACTGCGGCGGGGTCCACACTCTTCCCGGTTATGAAGTATTCGATTAAGGCGCGTGTCCATATCTTGGGATGCTCTTCCCTGCGTTCGGTGGTCACTCTGACTTCGAATTTGTGAACATCCTGTCGCTTCTTTTGCAGGATGGAGATCACGTCTATTGCGGTGCAACTGCCCAAGCCCAGGGCGACCAGCTCAACGGGCGCAAAGCCATCACCAGTTCCGCCCACATCTTCATAAGCGCTAATATCCAATGAGAACCCACTGGGTGCGCTGCCGCTGAAACTCAAACCTTGTTTCCAATCCAGGGAAACCTGCATGTATGCCTCCGTGTGGCACTATTATAGATTAGTGGCCGGTTCGAATTCTTACCGAAACGAAATATTGCGTATTGCGTGTTGCGTATTTTCTCAAGTTGCCTTGGGTTGTTACGTAATTCTCCGTTAGAATCTCACGGGGATTTCCTTTCATGATTCCGATCAAGCTAGCGATCTCAGGTTTCCTCTCCTACCGCGACCCCGCCGAGTTGGATTTCAGCAAGTTCGACCTGGCCTGCATCTCCGGGCCCAATGGGGCAGGTAAGTCCTCTCTGCTGGATGCCATCACCTACGCTTTGTTTGGTCAAGCGCGTGCCCGGGGAGAAGCGCTGATCAATTCCCACAAGGACGTAGACGCCGCTCAAGTCACGTTCACTTTCAATTATGAGGGAAATATCTACCGCGTCCAGCGCACCACACCGCGTGACAAACCCACTCTTTTGGAATTCCAACTCCAAAACAAGGAAGGCAAGTGGAAGGCGCTTACCGAGCATTCGTTGCGCGAGACCGAGGCACGCATCCGCGAGACGTTGCGATTGGACTATGAAACCTTCGTGAACGCTTCGTTCTTTTTACAGGGCAAGGCGGACCAATTCACCCAACAAAACCCCTCGGACCGCAAACGAATTCTTGGCAGCGTGCTTGGCCTGGAAACCTGGGAGCTGTACCGCCAGCGGGCGGCTGACCGCCGCAAGGCGCTTGAAGACCAAATCGCCGTGTTACAGGGCCGCTTGGAGGAAATCGCCAACGAACTCAACGAAGAAGAACAGCGCAAGGCGCGGCTCAAGGAGCTGAAGAGCCAGCTGGATAACCTCAGTAAGGCGCGGGCTGCCCAGGAAACCGCGGTGGAAGAATTGCGCCGCCGCGCCGGGGCCGTGGAGCAGCAGGCTGCTCTGGTGGCCACCCTGGCTGCGGGAGTAGAGCGTGGGCAGGCGCAGTTAGACGAACTGCGCACCCGCCTCCACGAGCGTCAAGCGGAGCAGGCCGGGTTTGCCGACTTGATCCGGCGCGCGGAGGAGATCGAGAAAGCTTATCAGAATTGGCAATCTGTGCGCGAAGAATTGAGCCAATGGGAGGATATTGCCGGCCGCTTCCGGGAGCAAGAACTCAAGCGCAGCGGACCCTTAGGCCAGATCGAGGCCGAACGCGCTCGCCTGGAAACGGAGTTGAAAGCTCTCCAATCAGAAAAAACCAGTCTGGATGCGCTTCAAGCGAGCCAAGCAAGCCTTCAACAAGAGCATAAGACACTGCAAGCGGAAATTACCAAGGCGGAAAAGCAGATCGCCCAACGCGCCAAGCTCGAAGCGGATCTCAAGAAAAGCCGAGATGAGCGAACCAAGGTAAACACCGAAAACCCGCTGCTCCGCAATGAAATGTACGCCCTCAAAGCAAAAATCCAGCAAATGGAAGAGGCCAAGGGAGCGGCGAATTGCCCGACCTGCGGCCAGCCGCTCAGCGAAGAGCACCGCACCTCGGTCATCGCCCAGTTGACCAAAGAAGGCAAGCAGATGGGCGACCGACACCGAGCCAACCAGAAAGCCGTCGTAGATACCGACAAACGCGTCCAAGAATTGGAAGGAACCTTGGCGGCGCTTGGACAAACAGAAGAGGAGCTACGCGCCAAGAATACGCGCGCGGGCCAATTGCAAAGCAAGCTTCAAGAGATGGAAACAGTCGAGCTGGAGTGGGTGAAAAAACGCGGCCCGCGCCTTGAAGAAATCGAAATGGCGTTGCAAAAGGAAACTTTTTCCAGCAAAGCGCGCAAAGAACTCGCCGCCATCGATGCCGAATTAAAAGCGATCGGTTACGATGCGGCACAGCACGACGCGGCGCGCAAGGAAGAACAACAGACGCGCGGAGCCGAAGCCGAGCAGCGCGCCTTGGAGCAAGCGCGGGCAGCTTCCAAACCATTGGACCGCGAAATCAAGGAGTTGCAAAAGCAAATCACTGCGCAAGAGAAGGAGCTAGCCGCCCAGGAAGAAACTCACAGCCAGGCGGCTGCGGCCCTGGCTTCCGTGCAGACGGGGCTGCCCGATTTATCGAGCGCGGAGCGCGCCATGTTGGATATACAAGAGCAAGAGAACAAGGCGCGTGCAGCGCTTGGCGCCGCCCAGCAGGAAGTGGATGTTTTGGACACCTTGCGCGCCCGGCGCAAAGACTTTGAGGCGGAGCGCGAGGAGCTGGCCTCCAGCGTGAGCCAATTCCAGGCGTTGGAGCGCGCCTTCGGAAAAGACGGTGTGCCAGCTATGCTGATCGAGCAGGCTCTGCCGCAAATCGAAATCAAGGCCAACCAAATCCTGGACCGGCTCAGCGCGGGGGGCATGAACCTCCGCTTCGTCACTCAGCAACAATACAAAGATAGCAAGCGCAAGGATTTGCGCGAGACCCTGGATATCCAAATCAGCGATGGCGCTGGCACCCGCGAGTACGAAATGTTCTCCGGTGGCGAGGCCTTTCGCATCAACTTCGCCATCCGCCTGGCGCTTTCCGAGGTGCTGGCGCAACGCGCCGGCGCCCGACTGCAGACCCTGGTGATCGACGAAGGCTTTGGCAGCCAGGACGAAGCCGGCCGCCAGCGGCTGGTGGAGGCGATCAATACGATACGCAGCGACTTCGCCAAGATCCTGGTGATCACACATGTCGAGGCGCTCAAGGACGCCTTCCCCACGCGGATCGAGGTAGAGAAAGACGCGCGGGGGTCAAAAGTAATGGTGGTATGAAAAACGTATTGCGTGTTGCGTATTCCGTATTGCGTATTGCGTATTTCTTTGATAGGTGAGGGATGAATTACAAAGAATGGCAGGAAAGTCTACCGAAAGACATCACTGAGGATACTTTATGGAAGATGGAGGTATACAGGCAGTCACTCTTCTTGTCAGAATTGGCTTGGGCAGACGCAGCAAAGTTACAGACGGTAAGGACTACAATTCGTCTTTCGAATCACTTTACGGCGCTGTTGGCGGAGTCTCGGCTAATATTGCTGAAGGGTATAGTCGCAAGTCAGGTAAAGACCAAGCTCGATATTACGAATACGCTTTAGGATCAGCGCGAGAGGCAAAAACTTGGTACGTTCAGGCTCGATATATCCTGGGTGAGAAAGTCTTAGATCATCGTCTTAATATGCTGACCCATATCATCAAACAATTATTAGTGCTAATCCCGGCCGACCGTGGGCATAAAATAAGCGAGCAGGTTTCTGACTACATTATTGACCCGTTTCAAGTAGATGTTCCTTTTCCATAGAACTATCACAACATACGCAACACGCAACACGTAATATCCTGCCTGCTATAATCCAGCCCCGAAGAAAAATTATCCTCAAAGGCTATTACGAACCCATGCTAGACAAAATTGCAGGCATTGAAACGCGCTTTCATGAAATAGAAAAGGAACTGGCCGATTCGTCGGGGAACTACCAACGCGTCGTGGAGCTTTCCAAGGAGCGGGCCGAGATCGAGGACATCGTTTCCAAGGGGGCCGAATACCGCCAGGCGCTGAAGAGCTACCGGGAAGCTAAGGAACTGGTGAATGGCGACGACACCGAGCTGGCTCACCTCGCCGAAGCGGAAATCGAAGAGCTTGGGCCGAAGATCGAAAAACTGGAAGGCGAGATCAAGGGCATGCTGCTGCCCAAGGACCCCCGCGACAACCGCAACGTGATCATGGAAATCCGTGCGGGCGCCGGCGGTGACGAAGCCGGTATCTTTGCGGCCGACCTCTATCGCATGTACACGCGTTACGCCGAGCGGCATGGATGGAAGACCGAATTACTCACCTCCAGCGCAACCGGTGTGGGTGGCCTGAAAGAAGTCACTTTCCTCATCAAAGGCAAGGGCGCATTTTCCCGGCTAAAGCATGAATCCGGCGTGCACCGCGTCCAGCGCGTGCCCACCACGGAGGCTCAGGGGCGCATCCACACGTCCACGGCCACGGTGGCGGTACTGGCTGAAGTGGATGAGGTGGAAATCAAAATCCCCGAGAATGACATCAAGATGGACGTCTACCGCTCAGCCGGCGCGGGCGGCCAAAACGTGCAGAAAAACGCCACAGCGGTTCGGCTGACCCACCTGCCGACTGGGATCGTGGTGCAATGCCAGGATGAACGCTCACAGTTGCAAAACCGCCAACGTGCAATGGCCATTATGCGCGCCCGCCTGTATGAAATCGAGGAAGAGAAGAGGAAAGCTGAGATCGAGAAGACGCGCCGTTCCCAGGTTGGCACCGGGGAGCGTTCGGAGAAGATCAGGACTTATAACTTCCCCCAGTCTCGGCTCAGCGATCACCGCATTGGGTTCACCGCGCACAATCTGCCCGCGCTGCTGGATGGCGATCTCGACGAACTGTTCGACGAGTTAGCCACCCAAGACGAGGCCGAGCGCCTAGCTGCTGCCGGCGTTTAGAGGAACCGTGAAACGGATCGCATTGATTGCCAGTCTTGTCATTGCCGCCCTGCTGTTGGCCGCCTGCTCGTCTCCAGCCGCCGAGGTACCCGGGGACCTGGAACATGCCCGGCAGACCCTCATTGACTTCTTTTCCCTCCTTAGCAATGGTGAATACGCAGAAGCCATAGAACGGCACGCCAATGATGCGGATTTCTATACAGCCGCTCAGCAGAACAATCCCAATGTCGACGCAAACGATCGCGCCGCCTTGATGGAGGCAGCCTGCGCGTACCAGTTAAGGTGCCTGGAAATCCGAGAGGTGGTCAGCGGCGAACGGTTTTCAGAAACGGAATTCGTGTTCGTGGTCGAGTTTGCTAATCCCGATGGCTCGTTGTTCATACTCGGTCCCTGCTGCGGCGCCGATGAAACGGAAATGCCGCCGGTGTCGCAATTCGAGTATCACGTGGAGAAGGCAGGCAGCGAATTCCTGGTACATGGAAGCCCGGTGTACGTGCCGTAAAACCACAACTTGCAGCCATACACCGTGCCTTGAATTGCTGAACTAGTTTATTTAGAAGACTACGTTATAGGGGTTCCTCGCTGACTCGACCTTTCCTTGAGTACAAATTTTTATCGCCGCATCGGAATGACAAGCCCAAAGAAACAAGAGGGCGACAAAAAATGTCGCCCTCTTGTTTTCCTGCGTGGGTGGGTGAGGCTAGAATGGTTTGAAGATCATCAGCCAAATCATTAGCGCATAGCCGCCCAGGCCAATCAGCGTCATCGTGTGGGGATGAGTGGCGGCAACGAAATCCAGGATTTCTTTTTGCGGGCGCTGCTTGTCTACCGTCTGCGGTTTGCCCTGAATCATGTACTCCATCCCCAGCATTTTGCGTAGTGGATGGTAGACCTTTCCACCGAGGCTGAACATCCAACCGGTTATGGCGGCGAGCAACACCAGTGAGACCCAAATCCAAAGCGCGCCCCACCAGCCTCCCATAAACCCGGTAATAATGCCTGCCAGCAGCAATACCAGCAATGAAAGCATCATGGCGGGCCAACCCGCGGCCGAGACATCCATAAGGGTTTTCATGCGCTCAAGGTCTTTCGTTTTTTTGAGCTCATAAGCAACGAAGACTGATGCGCCGTGCCCCAACAAGAACATGAAGCCAGCCAAAACATGAATGTATTTCAACCAGGTATACAAAGACGTTATCATTTTTCTCCTCAATTGTTTGCGAATTCCGGGTGGTTAAAACACTGAGTTCCCTAGTGAGTTGCGAAGAGCAGATCCCCGTCTGCTAGAATCGAATCTGTATGAATGGCGCAGTCACTGTCACCAGTACATTGGAGCAAGGCCGCCAGCGCCTGGCTCAACACAGCGAAACCGCGGCTTTGGATGCGCAGGTGTTGCTGGCGCATATCTTCGGCAAAAACAAGGCATGGATCCTTGCGCATCCGGAGAAGAGTCTCGACGCCACTCGGCAGATGCGCTGGGAAGACGATCTCACCAGGCTGGAAGGCGGCGAACCGCTCCCTTACGTGATCGGCGAGTGGGAGTTCTACGGTCTCAAGCTGAAAGTGACGCCCGCGGTGCTCATCCCGCGGCCGGAAACCGAGCTGCTGGTCGAGAGCGGGCTGGATTGGCTGGCGGCGCATCCCAGCCGCCGGCAGGTCTTGGATGTGGGCACCGGTTCCGGCTGCATCCCTGTGGCCCTGTCGGTGAACGCGCCCGATTTGCGAGTGACCGCCACAGACATTTCACCGGAGGCGCTCGAAGTTGCCAGAACCAACGTTGAGCGCTACCAACTCTCCTCCCGAATCCAATTGGTCGAGACGAATCTCATAGGTAATATTGAGGGATCGTTCGATCTGATTTGCGCCAACCTCCCCTATATTCCCGATGGCCGGTTGCCATTGCTGGCCGTATCGAAGTGGGAACCGCACACGGCCCTGGGAGGCGGGGCCGATGGTCTGCGCTTCATCGAACCTTTCCTGGAACAAGCCGCGGCCAAACTTCCCCCGCATGGGCTGATTCTGGCGGAGATCGACGCCAGTCTGGAAACCGCGGTGAAGGAACTAGCCAAAGCACAATTTCCGGAGGCACACATTGAAGTTCGCAAAGATTTGGCCGGTTTGCCGCGCCTCTTGGTGGTAGATACAAAATAGCCACATAGTTTTTTCTTTCGTTTTTGGTTAGTCATTTCCATCCTTTACAAAACATACCGATTGATCCCGTCGTGGCAGGTCTAAGACCTGCACTATTCCTTCCCGGCCATGGTCATATTTCATTATCGCAATAGTGGGCGGGTTTGAAACCCGCCCCTGCGAACCCCTGCAATGACAAGTTGGCGCGCATGCTATGATTTCGGCTTCTTATGAAGACGCGTCGCCTGCTTTCCACGCAGAAGGATTGGCTCACCAAAGCCGTCGCAGTGCTCGACAAAGGCGGAGTGGTGGCCTTCCCAACCGATACGGTATACGGCGTGGGAGTACGCGCCTTCGACGCGACGGGTATCGAGCGCCTGTATGCCATAAAGGAGCGCGAAAAGACCAAGGCCGTTGCCGTGCTGATCGCGGAGAGGGGCCAACTCTCGCAGATCGCCGAAGCCAACAAGCCAGCAAAAAAACTAGCCAGCCGCTTTTGGCCGGGGCCGCTCACTTTGGTATTAACTCGCCAGCCTGATTTGCCCGAGGTCCTAACGCAAGGACCGACGGTGGGGGTGCGGGTACCGGACCACGCGGTAGCCCGGGCTCTGCTGGCGGCTGCCGGGCCCATGGCGGTAACGTCGGCAAATCTGTCGGGGCGGGAAAATACGCTGAACGCCGGCGAGGTGCTGGAGCAATTAGATGGGCGCATCGAACTGATCATTGATGGCGGGCAGACGCCCGGCGACCAGCCGTCCACCGTGGTGGACCTGACCGGCGAGAAGCCAATGGTGCTGCGGGCGGGGCCGGTGAGCGAGGCGGAGATCATGGCGGCGTTGGCGTAGGCGGGAAAGATATTATTCCGCGTACGTGGGGCGGGGTCGTGCTAACTTGACAGACCAAGCGCGCAAGCAGCGCTTGGTTGAGGAGTTTCTGGCCTAAGCTGCTGGCCGAAGGAATTCCAGGATTGATTTCT
Source organism: Chloroflexota bacterium (assembly GCA_023485685.1). Taxonomy (GTDB): domain Bacteria; phylum Chloroflexota; class Anaerolineae; order Anaerolineales; family UBA11579; genus JAMCZK01. The sequence goes on from JAMCZK010000056.1 coordinate 19,611, forward strand.
GGTAAATAGCGACGGGCACGTTCCCTCAAAAAGTCCCCCCTATGAATGCCATCTAAGTATCACGGATTTGAACAGGCGGGGAATGACTAGTCAACTTGTCAAAGGGCTTTAATGCTTAGTTAACTCGAATCTTAGGCAGGTTTTAGGTTAGAGAGCTAGGATAAGGGCAATAGATGAGATCTCCTCCTCACTACTAAACCGCACCCGTGCAGCCAGCCGGGTGCGGTTTGGGTTTAATGGGGATCCGCTAAGTTGAATACTCCAAGAAAATTCGACCAATTTCCTGTAAATGGCATTGTGGAAGACGGTGTTATAGGGATTCCTCGGCTATCTTGAATCTGCAGCTGGATACAGCCTTTTTATACCGCCGCGGAATGACAAGGAGAATTATCAGCCGGGCGCGGGTTGGGTTTATTTCTCGCCCCAATGGATGGCAACAGTCCCGAATATGAAGCGGCGAGAGCCGATCCTCTTAAAGCCAGTGGAAGCCATGAGGGCAGCCATCTCTTCGGCAGTGACAAAGCTTTCGGTGGTTTCCGGTAAATAGCAGTAAGCTTCACGAACGCCGGTCAGCAACCCGCCAACGGCGGGAATAATGAGGTGCATGTGAATCCAAATGAAGGGCGAAAGGATATTTTTCGTTGGGCGGGTGGTGTCGAGGATGACAATGCGTCCACCAGGGGCGAGGACGCGGTATTGTTCCACCAACGCTTTCTGCAGGTCAATCACGTTGCGCAGGAGGAAGCCGGAGACGACGGCATCGAAGGATGAATCATTGAATGGCAGGTGGAGCGCGTCCGCGGCGGAGAAGTTAAGCGGGCTTATCTTTTCCCCGACGCGCATCATTTCCAGGGTAAAGTCTGCGGCAATGACTTTGGCGTGAGGAAACTGTGAAAGCGCCTCCCGCGCCAAATCACCGGTGCCAGTTCCGAGGTCCAGGAGGGAAGCGGAGCCCTCCAGCCTCGCCAATTGAATGGCTTGTTTCCTCCAGCGAATGTCCTGTCCCCCGGTCATGAGTCTGTTCATCAGGTCGTAGCGCCTGGCGATCCGCGTGAACATGCGTTGGACATACGTCGCGCGTTCGTAACCTTTAAGTTGTGTCATCCTTTTTTCTGCAGTGAAATCACGCAATTATACGTTGTGGTATCTTGCAGCGAGCTATGTTGCGGAGGAAAACATTGAGCGGAACAAAACATTGACTGGAGTGCATAGATATTGGCAATGCTATGCTGCAGCCAGCCAGGCGCGGTTTGGGTTTAAAGTGCAATCAATGTTAGAGAGCCATTCCCAGGAAGCGTCACCGGATTTTCAGCAAGCGGTTATTAGGAAGACTGCGCGGGAGGGATCCCTCGGCTTTTTTGGTTCTTCCAGTTGGATGCTTTCTTTTGTCGCCGCCTCGGAATGGCAAACTAAAGATAAATCAATGCAATCGAAAAGTGTGAGAGGCAATTTCTCAACATTGAGTGAAGTTGCCGTCTCAACCTGGGCAAAATAACCACAGGAAATCGCAGGTTACATCTGCACACTTAAAATTTGACGGGTAGTCGGCTGAGTGTATTGTCTCTTTTGCATTTCGGACACCTGCAATACTTGGTTACCAATTTCTCACCATACCCCCTAAAATTTGTTTACCCGTGGCATAACCATTCCTTTTGAAAAGCCTATGACAATCCCCACCCCGGCTCAATATCAATTTCCATGCCGTCGGGTTTGCCTATGATGGCGTGGCGGTAATAGCCCGCGGCGGCGATCATGGCGGCATTATCTGTGCAAAGCGGCAGAGGGGGGAGAAGAATTGTTATTGGATTCCCGCTTTGCACTTGGGGTTTGGCTTCGCCGAACTCTCCCGTTGGCTCGACGGCAAAAGCCGCGCGCAGTGCCTGATTGGCAGAGACGCCGCCCGCTACCAAAATCTGCCGGGCGCTGAACTCACGGGCGGCCTTGTGCGTCTTGCCCACCAACACGTCAATCACAGCCGCCTGGAAGCTGGCGGCCAGATCGGCTGTTGGCAGATCTGCGTCTTCGCGGCCCTTGCCCAGCTCGCGCACTTTGTGCAGCACGGCGGTCTTGAGACCACTGAAGGAAAAGTCCCAGGTGTCTTCGAGCCAGGCACGAGGAAAGTCAAAGGCGGCGGGGTTGCCTCCGGCAGCTTCTTTTTGGATGGCTGGGCCGCCCGGGTAATCCAAGCCCAACAGGCGGGCCACTTTGTCGAAGGCTTCACCGGCGGCGTCATCCAAGGTGCCACCCAGGCGCCGGTAGGCGAGGTGATCCTTCATCAGGACAAGTTCGGTATGACCACCGGAGACAATCAATGCCAAGAGGGGAAAAGAAGGAGCCCCCTCTTGGCTTGGAGAATGGCTGTTGGCTAAGCCAACAGCAGGCGCATTCTCCACGCCTATATCGAGCTGCACCCAGGCGGAATAGAGATGGCCTTCCAGGTGGTTGATGCCGTAGAGCGGAAGCCCGGAGCCGAGGGCCAGGCCCTTGGCCATGGTGAGCCCGACGATAAGTGAACCGGGCAGCCCGGGGCCGCGGGTTACGGCGATGGCGTCTAAGTCGGCGAGTTCCAGGTGCGCCTGGGCCAATGCCTCCGCGACCACGGTGTCGATGACCTTGATATGGTGGCGGGAGGCAACTTCGGGGAAGACGCCGCCGTATTTGGCGTGTAATTCGGCCTGGGAGGCCACAATGTTGGAGAAAGCGGTGCGGCCGTTCTCGACGACCGCGGCGGCGGTCTCGTCGCAGGAGGTCTCGATGCCGAGGATGCGCGCAGGGGCGAGTTTCTTTCGACGGCGGGGCATAGGGGGATTATAGCTGTGGGGAAGAAATCAACCACAGATAAACAAGGATAAACACCGATTTTTATTTCTCTGTGTTTCTCCGCGTCATCCGCGGTTATTGTTTTAACGAAACGACCAAATCCAGCGGATATGGCGCCAGCACCTCGGGCTTGCCATCGGGGCGCATGTACACCGCGTCCTCGATCCGCATGCCCATGCCGCGCTCGGGATAATAGAGGCCAGGTTCAACAGTGATCACATGGCTGCGGCACAGGAATTCTTTGGCCGTCTTTGGGTCGCCATAAAAACCGGGGCGCTCGTGCACATCGAGACCCAGGCCGTGGGCGAGCGAATGCACGTAGCCCACCTTGGTGCTCGGGTCTTCGTTCACAGTTGGATGGCCGCGCTGCTTGAAGAGTTCGCAAGTGCGCGCCTGAAAAACGGCGCAACGTTCATCAGGTTTGATTTCGGATATCAGCGTTTCGTACACGAAACGCACATCGTCGTATAAGGCTTGCGCTGCATCCGAGGCATAGCCGAGGCACCAGGTTCGGGTGAAGTCGGCCCAGTAGCCGCCACCTGCCTCGATGGGGAAAATGTCGAAGACGATGGGTTCACCCAGGCGCAGCACCGCGTCGGGGCTGCCCATGCTGTGCGGCACGCCGCCCTCGGCGCCGGGAGCAAAGATGGTGCCGTGAGGATTATCCAGGCCGCGCTCCGCCAGCCACAGATTGATCTTGGATTTCACCTTGCGAACGGTAATCGGTTGATCGTTTGAATCCACCAGCACACCATCCTTGGCGCGCTGGTTTGAGAGGAAATCAGCCACCTGCCCCACAACTTCCGTGGTCTGCTTCTGGATGGCGCGGATGCGCTCGACTTCAGCAGGGTCCTTGGTAGCGCGCGCTTCCATCAGCACGGAATCGTGGGACTCGCCGACCATCTCGAGCTCGGGGAGCAGTTCCGTGATTGCATTGAGCAAACTGTACGCTTGACCGGCATCCCGCTCACCGTACACAGCGAGGCGACCCTTTGTGATACCGGCATCAGTCAGCATGCGCTGCAACAAACGCGCGTTGGCCAATGTGTGATCGTCATTTGATTCCTTGAGGATCGCGCGGAAGTTGTAGTCGGTAAGACTGCGTGTGGCCAGGCCGCTGGAAGCCGCCTCGTCGCGTTCCATGTTATGACAGAAGAGGAGCGGCTGTTCGCCGCGCTTGACCACCAGCAACGCTTCAGTTACATGGCGGACGCCGGTGAAATACACCATGGGCGGATTATGCAGCGCATCACCGAAGACGAGCAGCGCGTCCAGGTTGCGGGCTTCCATGAGGGCGGGCAGATCAGATTTCATAATTTAGTCTGTTAGTCGATTAGGCTATTGGTCGATCAGCCAATCCGGTAATTAGTTAATCGTACGATCAGGGTTCCAGCGCGATTTCTCGCGCAGGCGCAGGAACCACTCGATGGCGATGAAAGCCAGGGCCAGAATGACGGCCAACGCCGTGTTGAAAACACGGCCATACAGCAGCCAAGCCAGCGTTGCGGCGTAGACCCCGACCCAAAGTGCCTGGCGCAGGATCACACGCACAGTGGCGGGCGGGTCACTGGGGAAACGGTAATTTAAGAAGGAGGAGATGGGCAGCGCCAAGCCGGTGAAGGCCACCACAACAAGGAAGAAGAAGAACCAGCGCGGCAGCAGCAAGGGTTCGGTGAAATTGAAAAGCAGGAACAGCCCGCCCCATCCGATGGCCAGAAGGAGAATGGAGGTAGGCAGGAACGAGAATGGAGATGGACTGCCAGCGGGATTCATGGAACGAAGGAGATTATAAAGCGGAGAAGAGAAAAAAGTATTTTCAACTTCTCACGCTTGACAAGGAATTCTCCCCATAGTAAGCTATCCCCTGAAGGAGACGCAGAACGCAATGTTGATGAACCAAGCCCTCAATATGCGCAAACAGCTCCCGATGGTTACATCGGGAACCTTTGCCATGCCTTCGCGTACTGCGCCTACTGCCAGTTGGTAAGCTAAAAGCACTCATTGACGGCCGCGGCGCAGCGCCCCGCGGTCGTTTTGTTTAAGCCTCCTGCACGGCCGCGGCGAACGCCCCGGCCGTTTTATTTATCACAAAGGATAATGAAATGACTACGAAACATATCGATGAAATCAAAATACCAAACGCACCCCCAATTCCATGGCTGACGTTCAGACATTACCGCGGCGCCGAAGACCACGCGCTGATGGCTGACTTAGTCAACACGGCGAACCAAGCCGACGGCGTACCCGAAGTCTCTTCGGAAGAAACCATGGCGCACTACTACTCTGACCCGAAAAACCTGGACCCGTACAAGGACGTGCTGATCACTGAGGTGAACGGCCAACCAGCCTGCTATAGCCGCGTTTTCTGGCTAGACCAGGATGCTAACCTCGAAGGCAAGGCGCGAATCTATCGCAGTGTCACTTTCATGCGTCCCGCCTGGCGGCGCAAGGGATTGGGGCGCGCCAGCCAGGCGTACAACGAAAGACGGATCCGCGAGATTGCCGCCGGGGATCCACCAAACCAGGCTAAATACTTAGAAGTCACTATACCTGAGGCGCAGTTGGAGGCGGCCGTCCTGCTCAAGCAATTCGGTTACCGGCCAACCCGGCACTTCTTCATCATGAGTCGCGACCTGAGCGGTGAGATTCCAGCAGCCAGCATGCCATCCGGCGCAAGGAATTGAGATAGGAGAAATTATGTTAACGAAAGAAAAAACCGTCGGGTTGAAAGAAGGCTATTGTCTGAAGTCCGTGGGGGTCGAGGATTTAGACGCGGTCTTGAGCGCGATCCATGCGTTCTCCCAAGCAACCATGGGCATCAACGAGATGACGCGATCTGAGTTGGAGTCTTTCTGGCAGACGCCAGGACTCAATATGGCTGAAGACCTGAGAATCGTCGTCGGTCCAAATGGCAAGGTGGCCGGCTATGTGGAGTGCCTCACTCTCACTACTCCACCCGTGCACCCCTATATCTGGCTTAGTGTTCATCCCGATTACTTCGGCAGCATCGTTCCCGAAGTGCTTTTGGATTGGGCGATCGAACGCGCCGGACACGTTATGGAGACTTTGCCAAAGGATCTGCGCGTCTCGATCCATATGCACAATATCGCATCGTTCAAGCCCTGGCAGCGTTTGTTCGAAAATGCGGGCTTCGCGCTCACCAGACACAGCTTCATTATGCATCGTGATATCACCGACAAACCACCCGAACCCCAATGGCCCGCGGGAATCACCTTGCGGCCATTCGATCCGGTACGACACGCCGTAGAAGTTTTCCGGGCAAATGATGAAGCTTTCGAGGACCACTTCGGCCACATCAAGCAGCCGTTTGAACAAGGTTTTGCCTTGTTCGAACACTGGCTGCAGGAACCCAGCTCCGATTCCAGTTTGTGGTTCATTGCCATGGATGGCGATGAGGTAGCCGGGGTTTCCTTGTGCCGAGTGAATGAGGATGAAGAAACGCCGATTGGCTGGGTGGGTGATCTCTCCGTGCGGCGACTCTGGCGCAAACGCGGGCTTGGCATGGCGCTGCTGATACACAGCTTCGGCGAGTTCTATCGACGAGGCTACAAGAAGGTCGGCCTGGGTGCGGATGCCAGCAACCTTACCGGCGCCTTGCGCCTTTACCAGAAAGCCGGAATGTATGTGAAACGGCAATTTGATCGCTACGAAAAAGAATTGAAGCCTGGGAAGGAGTTGATGACCATCGAAGTAAAAGAATAAAGTCCAAGAGGACCAGACTCAAAACAAAAACGCCCGCGGCGAGTGCTTTTCTCGCAAACCGACAGCGGGCGTTTTTGTTTGCCACGTATAGGTACAATACCCAGCTGAGATCAAGCAGTTTAAAGTAGAAGGTTGAAAGTCAAAAAAAGGAATGCCATGGTGATCAAGGCTGTCATTTGGGATCTAGGCGGGGTGATTGTGCGTACCGAAGATCTAGCGCCCCGCGACGCCCTGGCGGAACACCTAGGACTAAGCCGCCAAGAAATCGACCACATCGTCTTCGAGGCCGATGAGCGCAATTCTGCCCAGTTAGGTGAAATTGATGGAGAAGCCTATTCGCAAGCGACTGCGGATAGGTTGGGATTGAATTTGCAGGAGTTTAGACAAGAGTTCTTCGGCGGTGATCGCTTGGATGAAGAATTGGTAGCTCACATACGCGAGTTGCGGCCTAAATATAAGATGGCATTGCTAAGTAATGCATTATCTAATTTGCGAACATTTTTAGCCGATTGGAATATCACTGACGCCTTTGACCTGATCGTGGTTTCAGCGGAAGAACACCTGCTCAAGCCAGACCCAGCAATTTACAAATTGGCTCTAGACCGCCTGGGCGTTAATGCAGCGGAAGCCGTCTTCATCGATGATATAGAGGCCAACGTCGAGGGAGCAAGACGAGTTGGCATGCAGGGCATCCAATTCATTTCGCGCGAGCAGGCGCTCGGCGATTTGCACGCATTGCTGGACCACAAATGAGAGCATCTGAGTCTACTTTGCGAAGTGTCCAGGGATTGCTTCGTCAGCCTTCGGCTTCCTCGCAACTGCGGAAAGCAAAGCTTTCCTTGCCTTCGCAAGGCTTAGTTACGCTCGGCCTGATCGCTGACACGCATGTGCCGGACCGCAGCCGGCGGCTGCACCCAGCGGTGCTGCCGGCGTTCGAGAAGGCCGGGGTGAGCACCATTCTGCACGCTGGGGATATCAGCGTGCCAAGGGTACTGCGTCAGCTTGGGGAAGTGGCGCCGGTGCTGGCCGTGCGCGGCAACCGCGACTGGTTCGGGTTCAAGGACCTACCCATGCAGCGCATCGTTCAGTTTGGCCAGCGGCGCATCGGGTTGACCCACGGGCATGGAAACTGGAGGCTTTATGTAAGCGATAAATTACGCTATTTGCTGCGCGGGCCGCAGTCCTTTGAGGTTGCGCTCAAGAGATCAATAGCCTTGATGGCTGATGTGGATGTCGTTGTCTTCGGTCACAACCATGAACCAATGGTCAAAGATATGGACGACCTGTTGGTGATTAATCCCGGCTCGGCCTGCTGCCAGGTGTTCGCAGGCAAACCACCATCGGTAGGACTGCTGCACCTGGATAGAAAAAAGATGTGGGGCGAGGTTGTGTATTTGGAATAGGGCTGTCCAACAATCTCTCTGTTGATCCGGGAGACTGTTTGGTTTCGCTCGCAGTGACGATTATGGCGTCAAGCGCTGAAAGAAATCGATCGAACGCTGGATCAGCAGCTCGTCAAGCGAACCATAAAAGGTATGGGGCATATTGTGGTAGGAAAAACATTCCACGGATTTGCCCAGGGATTGCAATTGGGAACATAACTCTGCTGACCAGGCGGGCGGCACCACCTCATCGATATCGCCATGGTGGATGCTGACCGGCACGGAGATTCGGTCATAGAAATTGATCGGGGAAATCGCTTGAAGCGCTTCTTCGGGCGCGGTCAGTTCCTCGTTGCCGCGTTCCCCATCGGAAAGCACATCGCGGATGTGCTCGAAATTGCGGCGTTCGTCGCCACTCATGGCGCCGTAAAGCACTGCGCCTTGCAGGTCGGCGCCAACCGTAAGCACGCGCAAAGCGATGCCTCCACCCATGCTGTGGCCCCACAGAAAGATAGCCTCAGGGTTCGCCGCCTCCAGCAGGCCGGGTTGCCCGGCCTGGGCATTCGCCTCCGCGATCAAGTTAAGCACATCGATGGCAAAGCCAACCCGAAATTCATTGGGGCCGGAATCCGAAGGTGAATAATTGCGGTAATTGGGATG
>JAMCZK010000021.1 GCA_023485685.1 Chloroflexota bacterium
GTGGCAATCCCCCAATTCGATCTTGGAGATTGCTTTGCCCACTTCGTGGGCTCGCAATGGTTAAACGCTTTCCTTCGCGTCTTTGTTCCCTACCCCTTGACCACCGCCACAGGCCGTAGCCTTGCCACCTTGCGGGCGATGCCAGCTTTAGCCACGGTTTCCACCACTTCGTCCACGTCCTTATATGCCTGGGGCGCTTCCTCCGCTAATCCGGGCAGCGAACCAGCCTGCACATGGATGCCGCGTGCCTCCAGCTCTTCGCGCAGCTCACTTCCGCGCACGGTCTTTTTGGCCTTTGAGCGGCTCATGGTACGACCCGCCCCATGGCAAGTCGATCCGAAAGATCGCGCCATACTGCCCTCAGTCCCAACCAGCACACAGGACGCCGTACCCATGCTGCCAGGCACCAATACCGGCTGCCCTATCTTCTGAAATTCGCCGGGCAATCCCGGTGTGCCAGGACCAAAGGCGCGCGTTGCCCCTTTCCGGTGCACGCAAACTTTCATGGCTTTTCCGTCTACCGTGTGGTTTTCCACTTTGCCCATATTGTGGGCGATATCGTAAACCTGGTGCAGGTGCCAGTTCTTCACGCGGCCGGCCAGACTCTCCTCGAAGGCCTGCCGTGCATGGTGAGCCAGCAACTGGCGGTTAGCAAACGCGAAATTAGCTGCTGCATGCATGGCGCCCATGTAGGCCTTCCCTTCCGGAGAATTCATGGGCGCACAAACCAACTCCCGATCCGGGAGCTGGATTCTATAACGCTGCACCGCGCTTTGGAAATCGCGCACATAATCAGTACAAATCTGGTGCCCAAACCCGCGCGAACCGCAGTGGATCATCAGGGTCAGGCAACCTTCGCGCAAACCCATCACCTGGGCAGCTTCCTGATCGAATATTTGGTCGACCACCTCCACTTCGATAAAGTGGTTGCCAGCACCCAGGGTGCCAACCTGGTGGGACCCGCGCTGCTTGGCCCGCTGGCTGACCTTGGTAGGGTCGGCACCCTGCATACGCCCAAATTCCTCGGTGCGCCCCAGGTCGGCTTCGCTGGCGAAACCCTTCTTCAGCGCCCAATGCGCTCCTTCGCGCATCACTTGCTCCAGTTCCTTTTCATTCAAACGATAATGTCCGCTGACCCCAACTCCACTGGGACAATGGCGATTTAGCGCGGCCGCCAGATCTTCCAGCTCAGCTGAAACCTTTTCCAGCTCGATCTGGGATGCCAGCAACCGGACTCCGCAATTGATGTCATAGCCAATGGCGCCCGGGGAAATGACTCCCTCCGGATATTCGGTGGCAGCCACCCCACCAATGGGGAAGCCGTATCCCTGGTGCATATCTGGCATCACCAAAACGCGACCCACCAGTCCCGGCAGGGTGGCCGCGTTCACCGCCTGCTCAAGCGACTTATCTCCTGCAATGGCTTCCAGCAGTTCGCGCGTGGCAAAAATGTGGACAGGTACGCGCATATCCCCGCGATAACTAGTGGGGATTTCCCATTCCACGTCGCTGATTTTCTTGAGGTCTGTTAGGGCAACCATACTTCATCTCCCAGAATGGTTAAACCATTGCGAGGAGGTCGAATGAAAATGAGACCTGAGCTTGTTCCGAGTGAGCCGCTTAGCGGCGACGAGGGATGGCAATCCCCGGCATCGAACTTGGGGATTGCCACGCTTCGCTGCGCTTGCTCGCAATGGTTTAAATGACTCTCAGACATCGAAAACGATTTCTGCTTCCAGGCGATTGGATTTTTTTTCGATCTTAAGGTTGTGATAAGTCACCGCCTTGATTTCTTTCTTGCGTTCGGCAATAGGTGACCCTTCCATCGTAGCTTTCACAACATTTTCAGCTACCAGCAAATCAAAACTGTCAAAAACCAGTCCCTCCTCATCCATCAGATGCAATAGTTCGCTAAGGAAATTGACCAGCAAGCCCTCTGCATCAGTGGATTCCACCTTGATGGTTCTATTCACGCGTTCCTCATCTTTAGTCTTTATCCCCGAAAGGTCCGCCATGCCCTTAGCGGCCTGCTCTAGCAAGCCGGCCAGATCCGGCGCCCAGACGTGCAGCGACCAGTCAGCGGTATGTTCTATTTCCTCAAAACCAGCATCAGCAATATCGTCACTCATCCTCACCTCTATTCAGTATAACGAATTAACCTGTGATAAAAGCTATTCGCAGCCTGCGCGCTACAGGAGAAAACGATACAATACAGCCGATGAACAGTTCCCTTAGTCGCTTCGAAGCCCGCATTCAGCGCCTCATCGAACAAGGGACTGCCAGGCTTTTTTCTTCGCAGGACACAAAAAGCACGTTGGCGGCCAGCCTGATCGAGGCCATGCAGGCTGAAGTCAGGTTTGGCGATGGCGACAACCTGGTTGCACCCGGTGTCTACAGCATTCACGCCAGCCCTGAACACGCAGCCTCACTGAAGACCAATCAAGCAATACTAGACGAGATCAAAGCCGTCTTGCTGCAAGCCGCGGCGCAATCAGGCATCCAAATTCCCGACAACCTGATCCTGCATGTTGTTCCTCAGGAAGATTTACCCGCCGGCGAGTTCCGCGTGCGTTGTTCCGGGGCGGGGGAAAACATTGCGCAGACACAATCCTTACGCAAAGTGGCCGAGCCTGCGGAGCGCCAGGTGCCCACGGGAGCTTTTTTAATAGTCGGCGGCACCGAAATTTTTCCCCTCAATCTTCCTATCGTAAACATCGGCCGCAAAAGCGATAACCATTTAGTTATCGAAAACCCTCAAGTCTCACGCCGCCATGCCCAGTTGCGCGCCATTTCCGGCCACTACCATTTCTTCGATCTGGGTTCCACCGGCGGCTCGAGGATCAACAACACCGAAGTGAAGACCGCTGTCTTGTCGGCGGGGGACGTCATTAGCCTGGCCGGTGTTCCCTTGATCTACGGGCAGGATGCTGCACAGGTTGGCTTCGAGACGCAGGAATTTCGGCCCAGTGAAAATGAGGCCGGCGAAAACGGCGGCCACCCAACAGCCTGACCTGATGGCGGATCTTAGCGCGGCGATTCTGCTTACCCTGCGCCTGTTGATGGCAGTGGCTCTCTACGCATTTTTGGGATGGAGCGTATTGATCCTATGGCGCGATTTGAAAAACCAGGCCCAAAACCTTGCCAAACAAAAAGTTCCAGCCCTGGAGGTTTCGCTGTTGGGTGACAACAGTAGTTTGGAGGAAATACGGTTCACCTCTCCCGAAATCGTTATCGGCCGACACCCCAGCTGCGAGTGGGTTCTTCCTAACGAGACTGTCTCCTCCCGTCACGCACGACTGGTGTACCATCATGACCAATGGTGGCTGGAGGATTTGAGCTCTCGCAATGGAACCTTCCTTAACGGAGTTGCCTTGATCGCTCCCGCAGTGCTGGCGAACCAAGACCAGATTCGCTGCGGCCAAGTGAGTTTTTCTGTGGCCTTTAACGATGCCTTGGGGCAAGAGACTCCGAAATGAAGCAGAACCCTGAACTGGCGGTTATCGGGGGTAGCGGGCTGTATTCGATTCCTGGGCTTAAAAATATCAGCGAGAAATCTGTTACCACGCCCTTTGGCGAGCCCAGCTCCGCAGTCGTGCTCGGCATGCTGGCCGGCCGGCGCATCGCGTTCCTGGCACGGCACGGCGTAGGCCACACCATACCGCCCCACCACGTGAATTACCGTGCCAATATCTATGCACTCAAGTCGCTGGGTGTACGTTTCGTGATCGCGGTTAGTGCCTGCGGCTCTTTGCGCGAAGATTTCGTGCCCGGCAATGTAGTCATCCCTGACCAGCTTTTCGATTTCACCGACCGCCATCCTCGCTCTTTTTTCGACGATCCCGGCCTGGTCGCTCACGTTGGCGTTGCGGAACCCTTCTGCACCGCGTTCAGCAAGCAACTCTTCAAAGCCTGTAAAGCCGCCAAAGCCAAAGTGCACTTTGGCGGCAGCTACATCACCGTCGAAGGACCGCGCTTTTCCACGCGTTCGGAATCCAACAACTTCCGATCCTGGGGGCATTCCATCATTGGCATGACCTCCTCTCCGGAAGCTTTCCTGGCGCGTGAAGCAGAGCTTTGTTATGCGGTCATGGCGCACGTCACTGACTACGATGTTTGGCATGAAGAACCGGTGAGCGTGGAGATGGTGATGAACACTATGGAGAAGAATTTGGAACTGGCCCAGGAAGCGATCCGTCACCTTGCTGCTGACCTCAACGTCAAGCAAAAGTGCGATTGCGACACCGCGCTCGCTAACGCGTTGGTGACCAATCCTAAGCATATCTCTAAATCTCGACGCAAAAAACTTGGGTTGCTTCTGGATAAATATATAAACAAATGAGACTCTCACAACCCCTGCGCAGGCTGATGCCCGCCAGCATTTCCGCCAGCTTGTTGAGGCTGGCGGCTTTATTCCTCGGGGCGTACGCACTGGCGCTCACCATCTCTCCCGCGGTCCGCGACCGTTCCTTCGATGGCTTCGGCGAGCTACGCTGGGCACACTGGCTGGGCATTTTCGTTTGGGCCGCATCCTTCTTCCTCCTTGACCATCAAGCCCGCCGCTGGTTACCCAATCGCGATCCGTATCTCGTTCCGTTGGCGGCCTTGCTCTCTGGCTGGGGATTGCTTACCGTTTGGCGCCTCACCACGCTCTTTGGCTTCCGCCAGACATTGTGGCTGGCCCTTTGTGCTGCATTGTTCGTGCTCGCTTTGCGTTGGAAGGATCAGATCCTGCCGGTTTTGCGCCGCTACAAATATCTTTGGCTGCTGGGCGGCTTCCTGATCACCGCCCTCACCTTTTTCTTCGGCACCAATCCTTCGGGTGTCGGTCCCCGCCTTTGGCTTGGGTGGGGCGGAGTTTACTTCCAGCCATCGGAAATACTCAAGCTATTGCTCATCGCCTACCTGGCCGCTTATCTCGCCGAGCGGCAACCACTTATGCCGGGCCTGCTGCCTCTGCTGGCGCCCACCGCGCTGATGACAGGCCTCGCTTTGCTCTTACTGCTGGTGCAACACGATCTAGGAACAGCCTGGGTATTCATCTTTATCTACACCATCCTCGTTTATGCAGCGGCTGGCAAACGCCGCGTACTACTGGCATCGTTGTTCATCTTAATCCTCGCCCTGCTCGCGGGATACGAACTGGTCGGCTTGGTGCACCAACGCGTAGAGGCGTGGCTCAATCCCTGGGCGGATCCAGCTGGCAGCGCCTACCAAATCATCCAGGGTTTGTTAGCTGTCGCCTCCGGTGGCCTTTTCGGTCGCGGCCCAGGAATGGGATTGCCGGGCGTCGTGCCCGTGGCCCACAGTGATTTCATTTTCACATCCATCGTTGAAGAAACGGGGTTGCTTGGCGCAATCGGTTTGCTTTTGCTCATCATCTTCCTCTGCATGCGTGCGCTACGAATCTCCTTGCACGCGCGTGATGCTTATCAGCGTTACCTCGCCTTCGGTCTTAGCGCCTACCTTGCCAGCCAGAGCCTCCTCATTATCGGGGGCAACATCCGCATGTTGCCGCTTACCGGGGTCACGCTGCCATTCGTTTCCTACGGCGGTTCCTCGATGCTGGCTTCGTTTGTTGCCTTGCTGCTGCTCTGCTTGGTCAGCAACGAGGGCGTGCGCCGATCAGCGCCGATATCTAACTGGCGCCCCACCCTTCTTGTGGCCGGCATTCTGCTGAGCGCGTTTGGGTTAGCCGCGCTGATCAGCGGCTGGTGGGGGGTGGTGCGCGCGCCGGACCTGCTCACCCGCGCGGACAATGTCCGCCGCGCCGAATCGGATGGTTTCGTGCCACGCGGCGCGCTGGCCGACCGAGAAGGTCACGCCTTCAACGAGACTGGCGGCGATCCCGGCAATTATTCCAGGCAGTATCTTTATCCTCAACTCGCCAACGTGCTTGGTTACTCACACCCTAAGCTGGGACAGTCTGGCCTGGAAGAAGGCCTCGATCCCATCTTGCGCGGCGAAGAGCGCCAGCCGGCATTAACTGTTTGGCTCAATCATTTGCTGTACGGTCAGCCCGCGCCTGGCTTGGACATCCGCCTTACCCTCGACATGAGCCTTGAGCTGCAAGCCGCCGAACTGCTGGCCGACGAGCAGGGAGCCGCGGTGGTGATGGATGCATATACCCGGCGAAATCCTTGCCATGGCATCGGAACCGTCGTTTGATCCCTCTACGATTGATGAAGACTGGCAATCCCTCTCGTCTTCCCAAGATTCTCCATTACTTAACCGCGCCGTGCAGGGCGCCTACCCCCCCGGTTCCGCTCTGGGGCCATTTTTGCTAGCCGCTTCCCAAATGGATGGAGTCGAGCCAACCCTTCCCGCGGAGCTTTCCTTTGCACTCAACGGCCGACGCTACGAATGCGCACGCCAACCGCAAGATGACGAGAGTTGGAACGAGCTGATCGAAGCGGGCTGTCCCGGCGCCCTGGCGCAACTGGGTTTGTCCCTGGGCGGCGATCGGTTGATGGAGCTATTTAGCGACCTTGGTTTTTACTCCGCACCTGCGCTGCCGCTGGAGACCCACGCCCAAGCCGCGCCAACCAGTCTGGATCGCCCGGAAGCGGCCGCTACCGGGCAAGATGATCTGCGCGTCAGTCCGCTGCAACTGGCGATGGCCGCCTGCACGCTAAGTAATTATGGCAAACTTGTTGCTGCCCAGATAACACTTGCTGCCGAGCAACCGGATGGAACGCTCGAAGAGCTTACCCAGCCGTCATCTCCTGTAGAAGTTTTCAATCGAAGCGCCGCGGTTTCGACGATGCAGAGTCTGGCCGTCGCCAATTTGCCCATCTGGGAATTAACCGGCCAGGCCTTGGACGAGGAAGGAAAAACGATTACCTGGTACCTCGCCGGCGCACTCTCCGGTTTCACCGGAGATGAAACCGGCAGATGCATAGTCATCCTGCTGGAAAGTGACCAGCCAGCTTTGGCGCGTTCGATTGGGCGGGAGTTGTTGTTGTCTGCCATCGAATAACCCCGCTAAGGTGTTTCGACTATTTCGGGGGGCTTAAGGAGTCGAAACAATTAGCCTTTCCCCACGAAGTTGAGCTAACCCACCATTTCAAGGCACAAGTCATAACATAGGTCGATGGGTTTAGGTTGCAAAAAAGCCGGATGTCAAGCCAATCTAATTTGCGAAAAGGGAAATCTGCCTACTCCCTAGCTTGCAATGACGGAAAAAGAACCCAGCAAGTTGCGCAAAAATGCAAAGCGTCCAATTGATTTAGGCTCGTCGTTGAAATTCCCGCCTGATAATACACATGTATAATCAAAGAGTTTACAACCTACTCGTGGCAACTACAGCACATTAATCCAATAAAGAAGGACGACTTTCACCACCCTTTACATTGTGATCTTCTTTAGGGTTGGCTGATGGTCATGTAATCTGTTTCCACCAAAATTGGCTAAAGGTCAAAAGATGATACCGAAACACCAGATTGGTACCAAACTATTCGCTAGAGAGGAGTGTGCAATCTAGGTTAAGCCGATCGGCACAGTCGACATCGGCGAGTTCGGCAGTGAACTGGATGCCGAATAAAAACTTTGGTATCTGAACGAATAGGTTACTGTTGTTATTTTCAAGGAGAGAGATGAAAAACAACAAGTTAAGGCTGTTCGTCGCTTTCATCGCGATGAGCTTGGCCATCCAGGCTTGCAGCTTCAGTTTCAGCACAGCCAATTTCGATGACGCCTTCATGTCCAAAGACGCAGAAGGCAGCCAACGCACCACTACTTATGGGCAGGGCGATATCTTCTACGCTATCGTCGACCTGGCCAATGCCCCCGATGACACCGTTGTGCGCGCCGAGTGGTTTGCCGTAAATGCGGAGGGTGTAGCGGCCAATACCCAGTTGGATGATGTTAGTTCCACCAGTGGTGCTGCCCGCCTGACTTTCAACTTGGCCAACGCGGTCAACATGCTTTGGCCTGCCGGCCAGTACCGGGTGGACCTCTATTTGAACGACGAACTGAAAACGTCCTTGGGATTCCAGGTGGCTGCTTTGCCAGCTGCCCCGACGGCCACGCCAGCCCCCACGCCTGAGCCGACCCCGACGGCGGAACCTATCAGCGGGCTGAGCACCTTCGAGGGAGACGGCTTTACCCTAGCCTTGCCTGACAGCTTTGCAGCCAGCGGGGCAACAACCATCGTAATGGATACACCGGTCTACGCTAGTGATGGGTTCACCAACATGTCGGTTAGTTCTTTCCCTGACTCCTCCGACCAAACGCTGGATCAGCTTGTCGAATCAATAATCGCGCAATATGGCACACTTCCCGGTTACACATATCTGGCGCAAACGCGCATGGAACATCCAAGTTATGAAATGGCGGGTTTAGCGGTGTCTGCCGAACAGGAGGGCATGACGGAATTGATCATCGTGGTCCAATACATTGTGAAGGAGAATGGCGTTGTATGGACGCTTACCTATGGCACCACCGAATCGTCATTCCCAAACTGGCAAAATCTCTTTGATGAGAGCGCACTGACGTTTCAAATTGCTAACTGAACTGGGAATCAAGTCAACAGACTAGTTAAACAAAGAAGGGAGCTAAAGCTCCCTTCTTTGCACGACGAGGAAATTCGTTCTCGATATTTGTAGTTTCATCCCCAAAAAACATGTGAAACGGATCAATCTCCCCGAAATTTGTTTTTTTCGCCAAATCGTCCAAAAATTCTCGGCATGACAAGCTGGGATAAAGGCGCAGTATGCCTCGCCCCTACGAAGGATCCATCGATTGGTGTAGGGGCGAGGCATGCCTCGCCCTCATTCAGATGAGGGCGCATTGCAATGTGCCCCTACAATAAATTCGTAACGTACAAAAAAGTGCGCCGCAAGGCGCACTTTCATTCTCAGCTTGCGGTTTCCGTCGCAGCCTCTGGAGCAGCGGCGGGCAGCTCGTAGCCCAGGCGCTTCAGGGCCTTTTTGGTGTCGGCCAGCGCTTTCGTCCCCACCCCTTCGAGCGCCAGCACCGCGCTGTCGCCTTCCGCTAACTTCTCGATGAACTGTCCAGCGGTCTCGATGCCGGCCTTCTTGAAGGCGTCCAGCGTGCGCTTGGTCAGGTCCAGCTCGGCCAGTGGTCGCCCCGGTGAAGTTTTGGCGGCCGCCTTGGATTCCTCAGCCTGCTTGAACTGGGTACGAACTTCCAGCCGCTTGTAGAAGCGATCGACCTGGCCTTCGGTGTCCACGATGCGCTGCACCCCAGTGTAGAACGGGTGGCAGTTGGAGCAAATGTCCACGCGGATCTCGGGTTTGGTGGAACCGGTCGTCCAGGTGTTCCCGCATGCGCAGGTCACTTTGGCCTCCGGATAATATTTTGGATGAATGTCTGCTCTCATAATTTCACCTAAAATTCAAAAACCAATTTCGAATGTCAATTTTCAAATTTCAAATTCGATTGGCAACCATCGCGGGGGTTGCTTCGTCGGAACCAAGGTTCCTCCTCGCAACTGCGGTAAGCAAAGCTTACCTTGGCTCCACGCTGACGCGTTTCTGCCCGCCTGAAACCGTTTCGTAGACCACCTGGCCATCGGCGGTGGCGAAAATCGTGAAGTCCTTGCCCAATCCCACGTTGCGGCCGGGGTGGATACGCGTGCCCTTTTGGCGCACCAGGATGCTCCCGGAACGCACGATCTCGCCCGCGTAGACCTTCACGCCCAGGCGCTGGGCGTGGCTGTCTCGTCCGTTGCGGCTGGAACCGCCGCCTTTTTTATGTGCCATAGTTTAGTCACCTGGTTCCTTAGTTTCTTAGTTACTTGGTTCCTTAGTTCAATCGGTTAATCCGTTAATCGGTTAATCGATTAATCATAACGCAGAGCTGGAGTTTGCTTTCCCTTGTCGCCCCAGAAGGGCTCACTCGGGACAGGCTATGCTCGCTGACGCTCAACTTCCCTCGTCGCCGCACGCGGCTCGCTCGGGACAGGCTCTCGCAACTGCGGAAATCTACGATTTCCTGGTCTTCGCTTTAGGCTTAGCCGACTTGGGAGTCGAGGCTTTAGCCGGTTTCTTCTTGGCGGCCGGCGCCTTGGCTTTCGGAGCCTTGGCCTTCGGCTTGGCCGCCGTGGGCTTCGCCGCGGCAACTGGAGTCGAGGCTTTAGTAGGCTGCGCCTTAGGTTCCTTGGCCTCCGCCTTGGGCTCGCTCTTCGCCAGACCCTTGGCCTCGATGCTGTCGATCTGCAGGCGGGTCAGCCGCTGGCGGTGCCCGGTCTTCACCCGGTAGCGGATCTTGGGCTTGTATTTGAATACGCTGATCTTTTCGCCCTTATCCTGGGCTACCACGGTGGCTGCCACCTTGGCGTCGGCCACGGTGGGCGTGCCCACCATCACCTGGTCGCCGTCGGCCACCAACATCACTTCGCTGAGCTCGACTTTCTTACCTACTTCGGCGTCCAGCTTCTCGACCTCGATGGCTTCGCCCTCGACAGCCTTGTACTGCTTGCCGCCTGTTTGGATTATTGCGTATCTCATTTAGTCCTTTAGTCCGATAGTCCGATAGTTCGGTAGTCTGTTTGTCAGTCGATTAATCGGTTAATCCGTTAATCTAGGTTTTAGCGTTATTCTTGTTTCCTCTGTCTACTGTCTACTGTCAACCGTCAACGTCTACTGTTCGAAAACAATGCCCCAGCAACGCTCGCCGGGGCAAAGCGGACGATATTATAAGGGAAAGCCCAAACATCGTCAAATTTGGCTTATGTAACTCCTCATCCCCAACCTACTTCGTTTCAGTGTAGGCTAAGGCCGCGCACACATCTTCTCTGTGCAAACGAGGGTATTCACGCAAGATTTCGTCTTCACCCAAACCTTGCGCTAGCATGTTGACCATCAACTCAACCGCATCAGGATTTATCGTTTTACGTTCGAAAAGTTGCCTGTCCATGGCAATTCAAATCTTACCCTTCGATATGCTTCAAGTATTCTTCCGGCGTCAGGATGTGTACGCCTTCAAATGGGGTCAGGGCGAGCAGTTCATTATCCGCCGTAACAAGCGAGGCTTTCAAAACCTGAGCCAGAGCTAGATAGCAGGCGTCATAAGCGGTCAGACCGGTTTGCACGGCAATCTTGAAGGCGGCCGCCATCAGATCGCTTGTGGACATTACGCTTAGCGACAATCGCGCTAAGTCCACCAGGTCTGATTGAACTTCCGCGGCTGGGCGTTTTATCCGCCGGGCCAGCTTGAGTAAAACACTGGCACATTCAATATAGAAAAGATCTGGCACATGCAGCGCCAGAGGCGTTTCGCCGTCTATCCTAGCAAAGATTTCGGTTACTGCCCGCGAATGATCCTCCTCGACAAAAAGTTGGATGCCAGCGCTGGCGTCAACGACGAGGTGACGTAGAGTTGTGGTCATATTCCCCCGCTGCGAACTCAGCGTCGCCGATCTTCCTTGAGCAGATCAAGCGTGCGGGGTATTTGCTTTCCGGGTTTGAAGCGCCGCCGCTGGATGGCGACAAGGGCTTTATGGTGGGTGCGAAGGTTCTTCCGTTCTTCCACGGCGCGTGCCAGTAAATCGACCACTTCGGCGCTTAAGGACCGGTTGCTCTGGCGAGCCTGCTTTTGAAGTTCGTCATAAAGATCGTCGGGGACACTGCGTACATGCAAAGTGGGCAAGGTTTCTCCTTAATTTCTATTTTATCCTAGTTGGTTGCATAATGCAACCAACAACTTTAATTTCTGCCGCGAGCTCCGGGACTCTGACGATGCCCGAGGATAGCAGCCCTAGACGTTTTCGTTCTCGGCAAAGCCGAACGCGTGGCTTCCTTTGCCACGCAAGGGAACATCCAACGCGTGGCACGCTTAGCGCTCATTTGCGCTGGGCCACGCAAGGGATGTGTCTAACATCGTCAAATACAGGTTCGTTGCCCATTACCCAAGCCGCTTAACCCAACTTAGTTTTGAGTGCACAGCGATGTACAAGCGGTCATCGGCAGTGACGAATTCTTCATCCAGCCGATCTGCCAGTGCCAGATAGGCCGCGTCGTAGGCACTGCGCTGGAACTGGCGCGCCAATGGCAGGCTTTCGCCCCATTCAAGATCATGTAGTTCGATATGCAGCCCGGCGGCCGCCTTAAGAATCTCATCGGCCTGGGCACTGGAGATGCGCCCGCGGCGTTCGGCCTGCCATACGGCATTTGCAGTCTCGAACAAGATAAGTGCCGGAGCTTTTAGGCGTTCTTTGCCCGCCGCGTGGTCGCGCAGCAATGCTTGCGCCTGGGCCTGCGCCTCATCCGGGAAGAATGCGGTGAGCAGAACGCTGGCATCCAGGATCATCCGCGACCCTCCAGTTCGTCCCGTGAGTTACGGTAAAGATCTGACGCTTTTACACCGCTATCGCGCAAAGCTTGCGAAACTCGCACCACCTGGCTGTAGGCCTCGAACTGGCGCAGCCGCTCATATTCTTCGGGAGAAAGCAGCACTCCCACGGGCTTGCCGCGCCGGGTCAGCGTGATGGGAGATTTGCGCAGGCGCTTTAAGAGCGCGGAGAGTTTGTTATGCGCTTCAGCTATAGGTATGTTTTCCATTTTTTTATCTCCAACTGTCTATTGATATAGACATTATACTAGACAACATAATGGGATTAGTCCTCCCTCTGGGCTTGGCCGATACCTATTGTGTTAAGCGCTCGGCGAAGCCGAGTAGCATCTCCATTGCGACGGGCGTTTTTTCCCGTCGCAACAGATTATAATTTTAGGGTTATGTCTGTTTTGATTGGATCGATATGACATTACTGGATGAGATCCAAAAACATATCCGCAAACTGCCACGCGAAAAGCAAAAGGAAGTTTTGGACTTCGCCAGGGATCTGGAAAAACAGGCTTCATCAAAGCCGCCAGCGAAAAGGGGTGCACTTCGCCAACACCCTGCTTTTGGCTCATGGCGCGGCCGCAATATTGATGCCTTGGATTACCAGAATACTCTGCGAGCCGAGTGGGATAGTCATTCGTGACCGATGCGGTCTTTGACACCAACATTGTCATAGATGCTCTAAACGGAACAGCCGAAGCCGATGCGGAATATGGCGGGTATGAGCACGTTCTGATCAGCCATATCACCTGGATGGAAGTTTTGATTGGCGCCGAGGGTGATGATACGGAGCTGCGCGATTTTCTTGAAAAGCGTTTTGGCCTGGTTCCCCTCGATGCGGCAGTCGCCGAAGAAGCCGTGCGCCTGCGGCGCAAATACCGTATTCGACTGCCAGACGCCATCATTTGGGCCTCGGCGCGCGTCAGCGACGCCATTTTGGTGACGCGCAATAACAGAGATTTCAAGCCAGAGTGGGATGGCATTCGCATTCCCTATCAAGTGGCCTGATTCCCCTTCCCGTAAAGTTGTTACTCCGAGAGGCGCGGTGGGGTCATCGTTACTTGACTGGACGCCCCTCACCCGCCAGCCTTCGGCTGGCACTCCCTCGTCGCCGCGGCGGGCGTGCGTCGGCAAAAGAAGCCGACGCGTTGGAGTTCCTACCCGGCTGCGCCGGGTACGGAACATCCACGCGGACTTCGGGAGCAGGGCGCGGGGCAACTGGTGACGGTTGCCTCTGCTTTTAGTAACGGATCGGGCGGCATTGACTGCGGCCAATAAAATTGCTATAGTGTTATTAACTAATCATCCTTTTATAGCGAAAGTCGGCTTTGCATGCCGTGCGCCTGGTAACCCAGGCCTAGCTATAGAGGGGTGGTTTTGTTTATGTCAAATGGGTTTTTCTTGTGATACCAATTTTTTGGATAATTCCCAGTGTCGTAAAGGTCAACAAGCAAGCTAACCTTATCCGAAACTACGTTGTAATAGCGCATTTCACCGCGGGTAAACGCCCTGTGAACTGCCCAATTCATATAGTCGATAACGCTGAGACAAGGCTCACCTGACGGGGTCTGTGCCTGAATTTGAATCTTGGATTCGACTTTCTTGCTCCATTTTTCTTCAAAACGGCGGATCCCCTGCTGAATAGCCAACTGAAGCGGCTCCTGCCTCGTTTTCGATCCGCGTTTGGCGAAGTAAATATGATTCTCGGCGTGGCGATGCAGTGGATTTTGAAACAGTACACTTATCAAGTGATCGTAAAAGGCTGTTTCCTTGGTATTAAATGTGTTGCGGAAAACCCGCTCGATTTTCCTAGCAACGATAAACTGGGCTTTGAAATCAAGATCGGCTAACAATTTGAAAACGCGATAGCGGACTTCTACTAAGGCTTATGATATTTGGAAATTTATCTTACTGCCAAGAGCGGATGGGTCTTAGAGCCGCCCCTACAAGGAGCCACCATGGCAAAAAATGGGCCAACGCATTCTCTGAAGTCGAAGCCTTGCGTGCGCCCGTCGTTATCTAACTAACAAGTGAGTGGAAGAACCTAGAGTTTCCTTATCTCCCCAAAATTGCCTTCCACCAGTTGGTGCAGCGCCTGCAGCGCATCGCTCTCATCCGCACCGTCAGCGGTTATGCGAATGCGGTGGCCGTGCCCTACACCGCTGGTCAGCAGAGAAAGGATGCTTTTTGCGTTCACCGCCCCAGAGGCAGTGGAAAGGTTCTCGACCGTGATCGTCGATGAAAACCGCGCTGCGGTTTCAACGAATAATGCGGCGGGCCTGGCGTGCAGGCCCACCTCGTGTTCAATGGTTAGTTCGGTCTGGGTCAATGATCACCTTCTATAGGTAAAAAATGCGGTCGCCGTATTCCTTCCACAGCTTGGCATTGTACTCATCGCTCCCGTCCACATTAGCCGCCAGCACCACAGGAGGAGTAAAGCCGCGCCGCAGGCATTCCTCGATCGTCGCCGCAACCAGGGCCTGCAGCAAAGCCGTGCTGGTCACACCGGAGGCCGGCGTGAACTTCTGTGGCATGCTTTCATGCTCCAACACCGCGTCGCCTTTGGGCACCTTATTATCCAGCACCACATCGGCGAAATCGTGCATCTTCTTCCCGGAGGAATGCCGCGAGCTCACCGCGCCGGCATACTCGCGGGAGGTCACTCCGATCACCTTGATACCGCGTGCCTGCGCCGACTTCGCCATCTCTACTGGAACCGCGTTGCGCCCTGAAACCGACACTAATATGAGCACATCCCCTGCTTGGATGGGAGCATTATCCAGCAGGATATCTGCGTATCCAGACAGTCGCTCGATAGCGGAACTGACCGGCGCAGGGCGCACAGTCAAAGAATCGATCCCCGGACCAAAGATCGGGTTGACCAGAATTAAACCTCCAGCGCGATAGACCATATCCTGAACTGGGAGCGAGGAATGCGTGCAACCGAATCCAAAAATGCGATTACCGTTCATGATGGCGTCGGCCATCAGGGCAGCCCCCTTCTGGACAGCATCGGCTTCTTCGTCCCTGATCCGCAGCAGAAGATCTGAAACTCTATCGAGATACCGAGTGAAAAATGTCATGCTTTCTCCTTGTCATAAACCAACTCACCCCCCCCGATGGTTTTTTGAACTTCGAAATCCTGATTGAATAGGGTGATATCGGCATCCGCTCCCGGACTCAACGATCCCTTTTTGCCAGCCATCCCCAGAGCGGCGGCCGGCACCGAGGTGGCCATGCGCAGCGCTTCTCGAAAGCCAAGCCCGGCAAATTTCGCCGCATTGCGCACAGCCGCATCCATCGTCAAGGTGCTCCCGGCCAGACTTCCGTTGGGAGCGCGCGCCACGCCATGCTTCACAACAATGGCTTGGCCGCCCAGATCGTATTCCCCATCCTGCAGGCCGGCGGCGCGCATCGCGTCGGTGATCAAAATTGTGCGGTCAACTCCTTTGGCTCGCACAAGTATTTTGAAGCTGGCAGGGTGGAGATGGACGCCATCCGCGATCACCTGGGCATATATGCGATCGTCGGAGAGAACAGCGCCTACAGTTCCAGGCTCGCGGTGGTGCAGACCACCCATGCCATTAAAGGTGTGAGTTGCCTGGCGTAATCCTGAGTCAGCCGCACGAATGACGGTTTCGTAATCGGCCGCACTGTGCCCAACGGCAAATTCAATGCCGCGCGCTACGCCAAGCCTTATAAGTTCAATCGCCCCGGCGAGTTCCGGGGCCAGTGTGATCAATCGCACGCAATCAGCAGTCAGCCAGGCTTCGTACTCCTTGGGATCCGGAATGCCTAAATAAGCCTCGGGTTGAGCGCCCTTGTACTTAGCGTTCAGATATGGGCCTTCAAGGTGAACCCCAAGGACTTGCGCCCCACCGGTTTGGGTCAGGCAATCTTCGACATTATCAATTGCCGATCGGATAGCTGAAGATGGCGCCGTGATGGTGGTTGCTAAGAAAGAAGTAACACCATGGGCAGCAAAGAAGCGACCCATGGCTGCCAGAGCCTCGGGCGTAGAGTCCATGGTGTCACAGCCCTCGCCACCGTGGACATGGATATCAATGAGACCAGGAGCAATGATAAAGCTCTGGGCCTCGATAATTGCGTCTCCCTTTTCCGCGCGGCCAGGATGGATTTCAACGATCTGTCCATCTTCCAGCACCAGGCTATGGTCAGGGAGTTCCTGATCGGGGGTCAACAAGCTTCCCCCGACGATAACAGTTCTCAAATTTGCTCCGGAATGAAAGGGGAAGGGGGGCGAATCCCCTTCCTGAGCTGCGATTTACTTACACGCCAAACAACTTGGCGATTGCCCAGATCACGATACCCGGCACGATAGCATCCGGGACGGTGAAACCAAGGCTGGTTGCGCCCATGGCGGTCAGGTCGCCGAAGACTTGGAACTTGTAGGCAAAGCTGATGATAAACCAGCCCACAAAGCCCCACAGGAACCCACCAGCCCAGGCGCCGCGGCGCCCACCAGTGGCGTTCCCGAAGATGGCGCCAGCGCCGCTCGCAAAGAAGGCCGCGATCATGCTGGGCAGCGGAACCGGCCACCGGATCAAGGCCAGCGCGATCATGCCCACGACTTGCCCAATGGTGCCCGAGATCAAGCCGATGATCAGCGAGTTCGGGGCAAAGGGGAAAATCACGGGGACGTCAAGCGCAGGCTTGGCGCCGGGGATCAGTTTCTCGGCCACGCCTTTGAAAGCGGGGACGATCTCGGCGATCAGCATGCGCACGCCTTGCAGCAGCACCAGCACGCCAGCGGTAAAGCCTAACGCCTGCAGTAAGGTGAAGACGATCCAGTTTTGCCCGGCGCTTATGTTTTCTTCGATGCCGGCTGCTCCGATCTGGATCAAGGCCATGATGGCGCCTATGAACGCAACCACGATCATGATCAATGAAATGGACACGGCCATATCCCGGAAGAAACTTAGCGAATCGGACATCTTGGTCTTTTCCGCCGAATCCTTGGGGTCACCGATCACCCCCCCAACCCAGCCGCAAAACACATTGAGAAGGGTTTGGCCGTGGCCAAAAGCGATATCATCGCTGCCCGTGATCTTGCGCATAAAGGGTTGAGCCAGCGCAGGGGCTAAGGTCATGTAAATGCCATCCACGATTGACGCCAAAACAACCACCCACACAAAGGGCAACCCGAAAGAATGGAACAGGATGGCAAATGCACCAGCATGGATCCAGATCATGTGCCCGGTTAGGTAGATGTACTTGAATGGTGTTAAACGGGCAAGCAGGATGTGGATGATGTAGCCGAACAACATGGTCCAGGCGATGGCCGCGCCGATCTCCGCCAGGTTGAGGTCCTGGACCGCGCTAACTACTGCTTCGTCGAAAGTCACGAAGGTTTCGAAGCCACCTGCTGGGATTCCGGCTTCAAAGAACGCCTGGATCGGGATCAACGCAGTGATCAGCGCTCCGATACCGATGCTCATAATCAACAGGCCAAGGATCGTTTTGATCGTGCCAACAAGTACGTCCGGAGCCTTCTTCCCCTGGATAAGCAAGCCGATAAACGCAATCAAGCCCAAGACAAAGGCCGGCAATTTGATCAGCTCAAGTAATGCTGAAAACAGTTCCATGTTTGATCTCCTCTTTAGAATCAGATCGTTCGATAAAAAGTTTCACGGGGCTCTGTCTGGAATCATCACCTCCTTGAAAGTAGCTATGGCTATTTAATCGCTTTGATGGCAGCCAAGATCTTTGTCTTGATCTCCGCTTTGTCGACCAGGTTATTGATAAGTACCACCTTGGCAGTGGCATCCTTCAAATGGGATTTCATGTCTAGCGGAGCGACAACGATGTCTACCAGTTGCCCCTTGAATGAGCCCAGATCCCAAGGGATTGTTTCAGCTTCGATGCCTTCAGCTTTGAGCAAGTCGTCGATCGTCAGCTTGAGCATCATGCTGGTGCCAAATCCCATTCCGCATAGAGTCGCAATTTTCATTGATCGCCATCCTTTCAAAACGCTATTGATTCAGACCGTGTAAGGCAACAAGTAATTCTTGACTGGTTTGGGCTGCCCTGATGGCCGAAATCTTTTCTTGATTTCCAAAAATTGCCGCTATCTCTTGCAAGGCTTTAATGTGGGTTTGCTTATCGGTGGCGCCGAAAGCTAAAACGATGTCCACCGGGTCATTGACCTGGCTGCCAAAGTCCACTGCCGGATCCAATGTAATGAGAGCAAAACCAGTCAGCAGGACGCCATCTTCGGGTCTGGCATGCGGCATGGCAATCCCAGGAGCGATCACTGCATACGGCCCCAATTCTTTGATCGTGCGCTTCATCGCCGGAATGTAATTGTCGGTAGTAAAACCGGCCTGTTCCAATAACTTGCCGACTGTTTCCACGGCTTCTTCCCACCCCGCCGTGGAAACACCAGCTGCCACGGTATCAAGGGTGAGCAGAGCAGCAATAACTGGTGTAGAAGTCATGGCAATGCCACGACAGCTTCAAGGTTCTTAGGACGATCGGGGTTGAGTCCCTTAAATACCGCACGCTCGAAAGCCAGCAATTGCAATATGGGAAGATAGAAAACATGTGCCCAATTGCCATCAACTACTGGAAACCTAATAAGATGGTCGGCCATAGGTATCTGAGAAGTAAGGTTATCGGGAGTGATGGCAACAATTCGCGCTCCCAGTTTCTTCATGTCTTGCAAGACAGCCAATTCATAGCGGAAAGTTTCTTGGCTGATCAAGGCCAGCACAACGCTCTCTTCGTTGATCATGGACATAGGACCATGACGAAATTCCATGAAATGATAGGCTTCTGAATACGAAAGGGACATCTCTTTCATTTTCAGCATCGCTTCTGAGGCCAACCCGTATTGCGAGTGGCTGCCCAGATAGAAAAAGCGTTGCATCTTCGCATCCCGTCCCAAGTCCACAGCAACCGAAGAATTACCTTCCAGAAGTTGCGCCCCTGCTTCGCCGAACTCCCTCGCCAATTTAGGTGATGGCGAACCTTGGATCAACGAAGAGACCCCCAACATCATGTTGGTAAAGGAGCGGGTCTGGGCCACGCTCTGTTCTTGCGCCGCAGGAACTCCGATCACATGATCCGCAAGACTGGAAAGATCCGATTCCGGATAGCAGGTGATGGCCAAACAGTCACCCGCTCCACGCGACTTGAACGTTCTTACCGCCTCTATGGTTTCACTGGTTTGCCCAGAACGGGAGATGGCAACCAATAATGTTTTTCGATCTTTTGACCCACCCATCTCCGGGTGGAACAAGATCTCAGAACTCGGCTGTGCCTGGCACTCAACCTGCGTGTGTACCTGCAACAGTCGCGCCGCCCAGATGGACAGGTAATGCGTCGAACCACACCCAATACACAGGATCCGTTCGTAATCCTGTATCCGGAGCTTCCCGGAATGTGAATTGCTTGTAAGCTGGTGCAAAGTCTCGCGCCATGTTTCAGGCTGCGACAAGATTTCTTGCCGGGTAACGAATTCGTCAGCGCCCACTTTTTCTCCTGCTTACACTAAGATCACTTGGCTGCCCTTTTTTTCGATCTCTCTCACTAACTTCGCATCGGCTCCGGTAGAAGTCACAATAACGCTTGCCTTTTCTATCGGCGCCGTAATGCTGGAGGCGACCTGCCCGACCTTGGTGTGATCAGCGGCTACGATCACTGTGTCACTGATGCTCATGATCTGGCGGTCGGTGAGAATTTCCTGAGGGTGATCGCTGGTGAGACCATGTTCGGGATGAATACCGCGCATACCGATGATCACTTTATCTACGCGTAAATTACGGATCTCTGCCTCTGCCAGACTGCCGATCATAGAAAGCTCAGCCCGGCGCAGAAAGCCCCCTACGCCGATAACCGTCATCTTGGAATTGGTGCCTAGCTCGTTTAAGATGGGTAGTGCATTGCTTACCACGGTGAGGTTGTCGCGGCCGGAGAGAGCCTGAGCGATATACAGCGTTGTTGTCCCCGAGCCGATAAATAGCATCTCGCCTGGCTCAACCAGATTAACGATGTAATCGGCAATACGTTTCTTTTCGGCCATCATAGAATCCATGCGCTCGAGCGCTGGGGGCTCTAAACGATTCTTCTGCCGTTTCGCCAAAAGCGCTCCGCCATGAACTCGATCTATCCACCCAGTAGTTTCGAGTTCCTGTAAATCTCTGCGGATGGTCATTTCAGAAACCCCAAGGGCACGGCTGAGATCAGCGACTAACACCCGGGTTTCTTCCTGTACCTTGTCGACTATCGTCTTGAGTCTTTCTTCTTTGAGCATGGATTATTGTCAGTCTTGATTATACGTTCATTTATGTTATAATGTCAATCAATCGAACATATTCGAACATTATGGTGGTTCATAATTATCCATTGAGGGAATTGACTCGGTTACTCGATAGGAATCACAAAGGTGAGTCCGTTGGGGTTTTCAGTGTCTGCTCAGCGAATCCCTTTGTTTTGAAAGCGGCAATTAAAGGTGCCATTGAAACTGGGGGGTTGTTAATAATTGAATCCACGTCCAACCAGGTCAACCAATTCGGGGGCTATACGGGCATGAAACCCGCCGATTTTTCCGCTTACATTTTGAAATTAGCCCACGAACAAGGCTTGCCATCCGCCCAGATCTGCTTAGGTGCTGATCACGCAGGGCCAAACCCCTGGCAGCATGAAAACTCGCATGTGGCCATGAGCAATGCCAAAACGCTGATCCGAGACAGCGTTTTGGCCGGGTACCAGAAGATCCATTTGGATGCCAGTATGCGCTGCGCGGATGACGATCCAAATCTCCCTTTACCCCCGGACATTTCCGCTGACCGGACGTCGCAACTTTGCCAAGCAGCAGAAGCAGCCACAACCTCGGCCAATGGAAATCTGACTCCACCTGTCTACATTATCGGCTCAGAGGTGCCTCTCCCCGGAGGGGCAGAAGATCCGAACGAATCGCCGAGAGTTACCACAGTCGATGACGCGCGCCAGACTCTGGAACTGACCAAAGAAGCATTTCTACGCCGCGGCCTTGAGGATGCATGGAACCGGGTGGTCGCCATGGTAGTTCAGCCGGGCGTTGAGTTTGGCGATCAAATGGTTCATACCTTTGATCCTGCAAATGCTACAGGCTTATCGCGCTTTATCGAAATCGAGACTAAATTGGTATTTGAAGCGCATTCAACCGATTATCAAAACAGATCAGCACTTAAACAATTGATCGAATCCCATTTTGCCATTCTAAAAGTTGGGCCGGCACTAACCTTCGCGTTTCGTGAAGCCTTGTTCGCGTTAGCGCATATCGAAAATGAAATTGCCATGCTCCACTCAGACATACGAGAATCCCAGTTGCTGAAAGTGTTGGAAGAGACAATGCTGGCGCAGCCAGAACATTGGAAACATCATTATCGGGGCTCGAATCCCGAACAAGCACTGGCTCGAAAGTACAGCCTCAGCGATCGCTCCCGGTACTACTGGGACACAGCCGGTCTCCAAACAGCCATTGGTCAACTCATCCACAATCTGGAAACAAGTTCAGTTCCCTTGGGCTTGGTCAGTCAATACCTCCCAGCGCAATTAGTCAAAATACAAGAAGACAGCCTGGATAAGAATCCGAGATCTTGGATCGCAGATAAAATCTCCGCTGTGTTGGATGATTATGTGTTTGCCTGCTCACTGCCCTAAGGCGGCAACATGATTCTTCGAGGGATCCCCGCTTCTCCGGGCATTGCCATCGGCAGCCTTTTTCTATTTGAATCTTTCCAGCCTAAGACAGATCGGCGCCAGATCGACAACGCGCAGGCAGAATTGCAGCGTTATTCGCAAGCGGTCACCACCGCGGCGAGAGACCTTGATCAAGTACGCGCAAAAGCTGAAAAGGAGATCGGCGTGCAGGAAGCGGCAATTTTTAGCGCTCAAGCCTTAATGCTGCAAGACCCGGAACTTACAAAATCGATCCAAGAAATGATTGTCAAGGAACACGTCAACGCCGAACGAGCGAGCTGCCTTTGGCAGCGACGAGGGAACAATGCAATCGTCCCTCCTGAGCCTGTCCCGAGCGAGCCGCTTCGCGACGACGAGGGAGGGGTCGAGGCAGAGCCCCGAAAAAGAAAATGGGCGATCACACTACCGCGGTTTGATCGAGGATGGAGATTCGGATGGATGCTTCCCCTTCGCTCCGCTCAGGGTCAGCATGGCAAAATGAGGGCGGTTTGCAAACCGCCCCTACCATTGGTTCGCCCCCTGCCCCTTTCAAGGGGAAGGTGGCGCCGCAGGCGCCGGAAGGGGTTCGTTTAGGGCATCTGCCCCCCGCATACGGGGCTTTTTCCCCTGCCGCCTTCTACCCCTAAGTCGTAGGATAATGGGAATTTATCTATAGCAAAAGCGGGCGGTCTTAGAGCCGCCCCTACAGGAGCGCCTCATGGCAAAAAAATGGGTATACGCATTTTCTGAAGTCGAGGCCGCCGAGCAAGCCGTCGGCGGTAAGTGGGAAGATGTCCGCGCCCTCTTGGGCGGCAAGGGCGCCAACCTGGCGGATATGACCCGCCTGGGCGTGCCCGTGCCCCCCGGCTTCATCGTCACCACCCAAGCCTGCAACGCCTACCAGCAAGACCAGCGCTTCCCCGACGGCATGTGGGAAGAAATGCTCGATCACCTCAAAAAGGTGGAAGCCGCCACCGGCACGCTCTTTGGCGGCGATGCCAACCCCCTGCTGGTGTCCTGCCGCTCCGGCGCCAAATTCTCCATGCCCGGCATGATGGATACCGTGCTCAACATCGGCCTCAACGACCAGACCGTGGCCGCCATGATCCAGCTCACCGGCGACGAGCGCGTGGTCTACGACCTCTACCGCCGCCTGCTGCAGATGTTCGGCAGTGTGGTGCTCGGCATCCCGGATGAGCCTTTCGAAGACGCCATCGAAGCCCGCAAGAAGCTGCGCAAAGTCAAGCTGGACGTGGAACTCAGCGCCGAGGATTGGAAGGCGCTGTGCGTTACCTTCAAGAAACTGGTGGAGAAAGAATTCGGCGCCCCCTTCCCGCAGGATCCCTTCGAACAGCTGCGCATGGCCGCCGAGGCCGTCTTCAAATCCTGGAACGGCAAGCGCGCCGTGGATTATCGCAACGCCGCCGGCATCTCCCACACGCTGGGGACGGCAGTCAATGTCCAGACCATGGTCTTCGGCAACATGGGGGACGATTCCGCCACCGGAGTGGCCTTCACCCGCAACCCGGCCACCGGCGAAAAGCTCATGTACGGCGACTATTTGATCAACGCCCAGGGTGAAGACGTGGTGGCCGGTATCCGCAACACACAGCCCATCGCCGCGCTGCAAAAAGAATTCCCCGTACTGTATGCGGAATTCTTGGCGATCTGCGACAAGCTCGAACGCCATTACAAAGACATGCAAGACGTGGAGTTCACAATCCAGCAAGGCAAGCTGTGGATGCTGCAGACCCGCAGCGGCAAGCGCACCGCCAATGCTGCCGTCCGCATCGCTGTGGAGATGGTCAACGAGGGACTGATCACCAAGAAGGAAGCGCTGCTGCGCGTCACCCCCGATCAGGTGGATACGCTGCTGCATCCCCAATTCGAACTCGAAGCCGCCAAGCAGGCGCGCAAGAATGGAAAACTATTCGCCCACGGTGTCAATGCCTCCCCCGGCGCTGCAGTGGGGCGCGTTTATTTCGACGCCACCACTGCTGAGCAGAAAGCCAAGCAGGAGAAACAAGACGTCATCATGGTGCGCCCCTTCACGCGGCCCGATGACGTGCACGGCATGCTGGCCGCCAAGGGCATCCTCACCAGCGAAGGCGGGGCCACCTCGCACGCTGCAGTCGTGGCGCGCCAGTTCGGCGTGCCCTGCGTAGTGGGCGCTGCGGCGGTCAAGATCGATCTGGAGCGCCGCCGCATGCAAGTGAACGGCACGCAAATTAAAGAAGGCGACTGGATCTCCGTGGACGGCACCAACGGCGACGTGTTCGTAGGCAACCTGCCCACCGTGGCGCCCAAACTGGAAGAGCAGCACGAGCTGCTCACCCTGCTGGGTTGGGCCGACGAAGTCGCCGGCCTGCAGGTCTGGGCCAACGCCGACTATCCCGCGGATGCGCGCCGCGCCCGTTCTTATGGGGCGCAAGGCATCGGCCTGTGCCGCACCGAGCACATGTTCTTCGAACCCGAGCGCCTGCCGATTGTGCAGCGCATGATCCTGGCGCAAACCAGCGAAGAGCGCGTTGAAGCTTTGCACGAATTGCTTCCCTACCAGCAGAAAGATTTCGAAGGCTTGTTTAAGGCCATGGACGGCTATCCCGTCATCATCCGCCTGATCGACCCGCCGCTGCACGAATTCCTCCCCAGCCTGGAGAAACTCATCGAAGAAGTGGCGGAGAAGAAGGCGCTCAAGAAAACTCGCGGCCTGAAAGCCAAAGAAGACCTGCTGGCCCGCGTGCGCGCCATGCACGAAAGCAACCCCATGATGGGCATGCGCGGCGTGCGCCTCAGCATCGTCATGCCGGAGATCGTCGAAATGCAGGTGGGCGCTATCTTTAGGGCTGCGGTGGCGATGACCAAGAAGGGCATCAAAGTGAAACCCGAAGTGATGATCCCGCTGGTCGGGCACGTCAACGAACTCAAGTTCATCCAGCCGCGGTTGGAGTCCGTCGCCAAGAAGGTGATGGACAAAGCCAAGGTGCAGATCGAATATAAATTCGGCACGATGATCGAGATCCCCCGGGCGGCGCTGACCGCCGGCGAGATCGCCGAGGTGGCCGAATTCTTCTCCTTCGGCACCAACGACCTGACCCAGATGACCTACGGCTTCAGCCGCGACGACGCCGAAGGCAACTTCCTGCTGAAATACGTCGAAGACGAGATCCTGCCGGTCAACCCCTTCCAGACCATCGACCGGGCTGGCGTCGGCCGCCTGATGGCCATGGCCGTCGAAGAAGGCCGCAAGGTGCGCCCGACGCTCGAGGTCGGCATCTGCGGGGAGCACGGCGGCGACCCGGCCAGCATCGAGTTCTGCGCCAGCATCGGCCAGAACTACGTGAGCTGCTCGCCGTTCCGCGTGCCCATCGCCCGCCTGGCCGCCGCCCACGCCACGCTGAAGCAGCAGGTGAATTAAAAAAGATAACCACGGAGACACGAAAACGCGGAGAAGAAAAAATATATGTAAAAAACTCCATGCCTTAGCAGTAGAAGAGCTGAGCGATCACAAAATGTGGAAAAGGGGGGCGCATTATGCAGACAACAAACAAAGGCGCAGAAATCCGCGCCTTTGTTGCTTCATTATCGGTCGTACGGGCGCAGCATGCCGTGATGGAATCAAAACGTCAGGTTAGTTTTGCCTTTGAATTCTCAATGTAGATTGCACAAGCTCCTTGATTGTATGAGCACATGCAGGTCCTATAGTGGCCAAGATGTCTCTGTGAAAAGCAGCCCAACTATTCCTCTATTGCGCCGCCCAGCAGGCGCAGGTGCTTGCGGAATGTAAAAGAAGGATCTGTGCTTCTTGTATTAAGATACTCATCAAACCGAAACTGTTCCCGCAGGGTTTTACCCGCACGCACGTTCAGGGATTGCTCACGCTCTGATCGCCAGATGGACCTTGCCATCGCCGCTATCTTTTCAATGATGCTTTCCGGGGCGAAGAGCACCCCATCCAAATCCCCGAAGACAACATCCTGTTTTTCAATCGCAAACTCTCCAAACCGCGCCGAAATGAGGGCCTCGGTTGGGCGTGTATCCAGTCGCCTTGGGCCAGCTGGGCAAGTTCCATAACTGAAGACAGGGAAACCGATTTGCTCCAGTTCAGCCGTGTCACGATGCACCCCCCAAACGACGATCCCGGCCAGCCCACATGCATGGGCTTCCAGCGTCGTCAGATCGCCAATGCAGCCCTCGTCCAAACGCCCGGTATTGTCAATAACCAACACATCGCCTGATTCTGCCATCCCAATGGCTTCAAGAAATATGTCCACGCTGCCGTAGTGCTGTGCAGGCAGGACGCGACCGGCAAGTTTGGACCCCGGCAACACAGGCCGGATGCCCGGTGGTGCCAGACGCAGGGGCACCTCCAACCGCAGGCAGGCGTCAGCGATGAGTGGGGTTGATAGATCCTGAAAGGCTTCGGACAATTCTCGGTTCAACATATCTACCTTCCTTGTGGTCGAATGATTCAAGACCAGGCATTGAGCTTTCCACCATTAAAATTGCCAAAATTGATTTCTCTGAAGTTTTCTTTTCACTCCTCTGCAGCGCAGAGGGGCTATTAAGTCCTCATGAACAGGTCTATGAGTACGCCGTGCAAGCAGCCGCCAGATGGCAGGTAATCTTTTGTGCCAATTGAGGTTGCACAAGCTCCTTGATTATACATGCGTAATATCTGACAGAAATTTGAATAATTAACTGAACGCTTTGCATTTGGCGCACCGTGCTGCGCCAAATACTTGTCTTTTATTGCGCCGCAGTTACCGCCCATGCCACGCTGAAGTAAGGGCGACGCATGCGTCGCCCAGGGCGGGTCTTAGACCCGCCCCTACAAAAACAATTTGTCA
>JAMCZK010000043.1 GCA_023485685.1 Chloroflexota bacterium
CGGAACGCCTGGAGTTACCATGACCAGCCCCAATCCAGGATGGGCCTTCGACTTCTACAGTAACGGCGACTACGGCCTCTGGATCGAAAGCAAAGGGAATATCAGCATCACCGGGCTTGACGCCACCAATAACGGCAGTTTTGGGGCGCTGCTGGACAATTGGTGGGATGGCGCGACAGGAACGGTCACCATTACCGGACCGGCCACCGGAGACAATAGCTTCAATGATAACTGGGGCGACGGTCTGATCATCTATAGCACTCGTGCCATTACCGTTAGCAAGCTATCAGCTTACAGCAACGGCGTTGATTGCTCAGGTGATCCTTGTGAATACAATGGCTCAGAAGGTTTTGGAGTCTGGTTGCAGAACAACGACAATGCACTCCTGGCGCCTGGCATCACGATCAATAACTTCGGCAACTTCGGAGGCAATGCCCAGGATGGCCTGTGGGTGACCTCCTATGGCGTCATTGCGGCGAGTAACATCACGGCTAACGATAATGGGCAATACAACTACTGGGCTGAAGCACAACTACCGCCTGAACCCCTGATTGATGAAGGACGCGGCGTTTATCTAAACAACTGCGGCTTCGACTATGGCCTATGGCAACAGGATTGCACTCTTGCCGAATCACCGAAAGCCATAACCCTTACCGGAGTAAACACTTTCAATGGTAACTTCTTTGAAGGCTTGGTTGCCGTTTCTCTGGGCGCCATCAATGGCAATAGCGTAACCGCCAACTGGAACGGTTCGCAGGGCGCCTACCTGGGCAACCAGTGGGGCCAGCCCTTTGCAGGCGGCGTAGTCAAGCTAACCGGCACGAACCGCTTCGAAGGTAACGATGGCGATGGCCTTCAGGTTTACAGTCACGGCACGATCACCTTGAACAATGTGACTTCCAACTGGAATACCGGAGACGGCACACAATTGAATAACTGGTCCACCACAGGTCCACAGGTGAACGTGGTCCTGACCGGCACCAACACCTTCAATGGCAACGGGGATTGGTCCTTCCCCGATGAAAGTTGGGGGCTGAAGGTCTTTTCGGAGGGCAATATCACCGTCAACAACCTCACCGCCAATTGGAACGATTATGGCGGCGCCTATCTCAACAACACAGCTTACAGTGACTTTACACCTCTCGTCACGCTGACTGGCGCGAACAATTTCCTGGGCAACCAATACGACGGGTTAGTGATTAACGCTACGGGATCCGTGAGCCTGAGCAAGGTGACGGCCGATGGCAATGGCGATGATGGGGTGTACGTCTTCTCCGAATCGGGCAATGTCGTCATCAGCTGTGGCAGCATGACGAGCAACGGATGGACGACTTCCGCTGGAAGGGGCCTCTACGTACAAACTGCAACCGGAACCATCACGCTGAAAGGCGTGTATGCGCTGGGCAATTGGTGGAATACGCAGCTAATCTCTCCATTTGCCCCAATCATCCAGCGCAGCTGCTAAGACTCAATGTCCTCTACAAAGCGCGTTAGAATTGTCGGGACGGCCGCAAGGCCGTCCCGCAATTTTCATGGAGGAATCCTAAATGAAGAGAAGTAGACCCTTTCCCTGGGGATTCGCGGTTGTTTCCCTACTGGCCGTGGCAGCCATCGTAGTTTCCCTGCTGCCGGCCAGCGGCCTGCTGCCCGCCCCGCCTTCGGCCACGGCGGCGAATACCAAAACCCCCGCGCCCACCCAGACTCCCGATGAATGCGATCCGTCCATCATCCAAACCACGGCGCTCGATTTCAACGGGATTGCGCGTGAGTTTGATGACTACACGGCCATCGCCGAAAATATCCCTGTTCAGGATCTGGCCGACCCGATTGCTGAACTACAAAGAATTCGGCGGAGTTCCGAAAATTTTCAGGTTCCCGGTTGCTTGGCGACGTTAAAAGAGTTTCAGTTAACTTACATGAATACCTACATCAATGCCGTGTTGACCTTATTCTCCATCAACACTGACCAAACTCTCACAGAAGAAGAATTCACGCAGGTCAGCATTTCAGTTAACCAGCAGATAAGCCTGGCATTTCAATATCACGAACAGTATCTGGATGAGATGGCCAGGATCATGGGCGTCACCCGAGTGCCAAGCCCAACGGTGCCGTCGGGCACGCTCGACCCGGAGGGACCGCTTCCAGAAGAAACTGCCACCGCCACACCCTGAGATCAAATAGGGGAGATTCTATGATCTTGCCTGATCCCGTCCGAATCTGATGGAGCAGTCGATCCTTGCCCGGATCTCAGTGATGGATGATCGCGGATGCGCGCCGTTAGGCGAATCCGCGGAAAGCCGACCGTCTGGAGGGCAACCTGAAAAAGGGGGTATTGTCATTTATCGAGAAACGGGATATACTTGGCCATGATTATCTCATTTAGGGATGAAGAGACGCGTAAGATTTTCAATCGTCAGCCTTCGAGGCCGACTTCCCGGAGATATTCAGATCGTAGCTTATCGAAAGCTTGTCATGCTGCACGCAACGAATTCGCTGATAGACCTTCAGTCTCCACCCGGCAATCGATTGGAAAAATTGCGCGGAGAACGCGCGGGGCGGTACTCGATTCGAATTAATCAACGTTGGCGCATCTGTTTTGAATGGCAAAAGGAAAACCCTTATGGCGTTGAAATTGTTGATTATCATAAGTGAGGCAACCATGACTGAAAAAATCCCTCCTGTTCACCCTGGCGAAGTTTTGCAGGAAGAATTCCTGAAACCTTGGGGGCTAAGCCAGAACAAATTAGCCCAGCATATGAACATTACCGCCACGCGGCTGAATGAGATTATCCGCGGCCGGCGCAACGTTACTGGCGATACGGCGCTAAGGCTGGCGCGGGCGACCAACACTACTCCTGAGTTCTGGTTAAACTTGCAGACATTGTATGACCTGGAAACCGCGAAAGATCGCCTTGGTGCACGGTTGAATAAGGAAGTAAAGCCGGTTGCAATGGTACGTTCAGGCTTTAAATCAAGCCCTTGACTCGACGCCACGGAATGGCTATGATTTCTCAGGAACTCAAGATATCAGGATTTCAGAAACGGAGCGTCGAAATGTCAGAATACCTCCAGGTGCGCAGCAACGGCCAAATCACACTACCTGCAGACGCCCGCCGTAGGGCGAATCTGCGGGAAGGCGATCTTCTGGAAGTGGTAGTGGACGAGGATGGCTCCATCCACCTGGTGCCGAAAACCGCAATAGACCGTTCACTGGCTGAAAAGCAACAACTCCAAGATATCGCCTGGGCAAAGAAGCAGAAAAAAGACTCGAGGAAATGAGTCGCCTTGTTGTTTGCGATACCGGTCCCTTGCTTCATTTGAGCGAAGCCGGCGCAATTCACCTTCTCCGATTGGCGGGGGAAGTTCTGATTCCACCTCTCGTTGCAGAAGAATTCATGGCAGCCAGTTCAAAACAGAAAATACCAAAATGGGTCGCTATTCACCAATTGGACCAGTCTTTACGAGAACGTGTATCGCAGTGGATTGACGGCAGAGAAGTCAATCCAGGCGAAGCACAGGCGATCGGCCTGGCATTACACTTAAAAAGTGATTGGCTGCTTACAGACGATGCTTTAGTTCGGAAATTTGCAGAGACACTTGGATTGGAGGTTCATGGTTCACTGGGATTATTGCTTTGGGCTGTTGCTGCAAAGCATATTGGCGGCCGCGAGGCGCGCCAGTTCCTGAATGGGTTGAATCGTTCATCCCTGTGGATTTCCAAGCGAGTCATGAACGAGGCCCTCGGCACAATCGAAGAGTTATCACAGAAATAAACACGAAATAAGTGCTATGACAGATCAAGCTGCCACCGCCCGCGCTCATCCTAACATTGCCTTCATCAAGTATTGGGGCAACCGCGATGAGGTCTTGCGGCTGCCTGCCAATAGTTCCCTATCAATGAATCTGGGGGAACTGCACACAACCACCACAGTCCAATTCGATCCTTCTTTAGCTAAAGATGAACTATCCCTGAAGGGGAAGGCAGCAGAACCCGGACAGACAGCCCGCGTCTCGCAATTCCTTGATCTGGTGCGCCAGATGGCGGGGAGCAATACGTTCGCCCGGGTCGAGAGCGAAAACAACTTCCCCAGTGGAGCAGGCATTGCCTCTTCTTCGTCGGCCTTTGCGGCCCTGGCGCTGGCCGCCAGCGCCGCCGTTGGCCTGACGCTGGACGAACAGGCCCTGTCGCAGCTGGCGCGGCGCGGGTCTGGATCGGCCAGCCGCTCGGTGCCCGGCGGCTTCGTAGAGTGGCGGGCTGCGGACAGAGACGAGGACAGTTACGCATTTTCCATCGCTCCGGCGGAGCATTGGGCCTTGACGGATTGCATCGCCATCGTCAGCGAGCAGCATAAGAGCACGGGATCCACGCAAGGACACAGCTTGGCGGCCACCAGCCCGCTGCAGGCCGCCCGCGTGCAGGGCGCCGAGCAGCGCCTGGAGCTCTGTCGAGCGGCGATCATGAATAAGGACTTTGCGGCTTTTGCGCAGGTGGTCGAGTTGGATTGCCACCTGATGCACGCCGTGATGATGACTTCTCAACCCGGGTTGCATTATTGGCTGCCGGCATCCGTGGCGGTCATGCAAGCGGTCAGGGATTGGCGCTCAGCTGGCATCCCAGTCTGCTACACCCTGGACGCCGGGCCCAACATCCACGTACTTTGCCCGGTGGAAGTCGCCGATCGGGTAACGCGCCAACTGCAAGAAATCGACGGAGTTCTTCGCGTCCTCGGGTCCGGGCCCGGTGGCCCAGCGCGGCTGGTTACGCAAGCAAACAGAATCGAATGATGTGAAAAGGCCTAATCGTCGCTCCATTCGGGTACCGGCTTACGATTATTCGCTCGGTGGGGCTTATTTCGTAACCATATGCGTAGATGGCATGCAAAACAAGTTGGGGGAAGTCATTGACGGTGAAGTGAAGCTAAACCAAATTGGAAAGATCGCGTCAGATACTTGGTCAGATGTAACTGAGAAATACCCGGTGATTACGATAGATATTTTCCCTATAATGCCAAATCATATCCATGTCCTAATTTCCACCTTTAACATCGGTAGTGGCGAGGTTACCCCGCCCGCACCAATAGAGGGCGAGGAGACCTCGTCCCTACCTCAGCCAACTTTGGGACAAGTAGTTGCGTTTTACAAATATGTGACTTCGAAGAAAATCAATGGACATTTACAACCCTCTGGCGCGAAATTTTGGCAGCGCAATTATTACGAACGCATTATCAGGAATGAACGGGAGTTTGAAGCGACTTACCAATATATAGTTGCTAATCCATCGAATTGGTTTAAGGATGAATATCATTACAGTTAGCAGTCTAGTTCTCTCGCTAGCTGCCACCGAGCTTTGTGACTAACCGCTAATCGCTAACGGCTAAAAGCTGCCGCCATCCGATATAATCCGTTGACATTCGTTTGACATAGGTGAGTTGATGGATTCATTGTTTCCGCTTGTCCCGTTCATAATTGCCCTGGCTGCGCTCATCATCGTGCATGAGGTGGGCCATTTTTTCGCCGCCAAGCTCTGCAAGATCAAGGTGCAAGAATTTGGCATTGGCTTCCCACCGCGACTCGCCCGGCTTTTCAAGTGGGGGGAAACGGAATTTACGTTGAATTGGATCCCGCTGGGCGGTTTTGTACGCCCGGCGGGCGAGAATGACCCCAGGGTAGCCGGCGGCCTCGCCGCGGCCAGCCCCTGGGTGCGGCTGTTTGTGCTCTTTTCCGGGCCCGCCATGAATCTGTTGGCCGCTTTGCTGATCTATGCTTTCATTTTCCTCCAATTGGGAAAACCCGACCTGAACCGTGTCGAGATCATGGATGTTTCGGCAAACTCACCGGCGCAAACCGCGGGGTTGGAAGCAGGCGACATTGTCTTAACCGTCGACGGTGAAGAGATCAATAGCAGCGAAGAACTGCGCAGTTTGATTTATGCGAACCTGGGGAAAACGATCGAGATCACTTATGAACGTGCAGGACAAACGTATACAACCTCCCTGGTTCCCCGCGATCCGCCGCCTGCCGAAGGGGCCATCGGCATTGCCATGGGTAACCCGCTGGTTGCCATCAATCCGTTCGAAGCTGTCGTGGCGAGCGGCCAGGCTATCTACGAGCAGGCCGGCGCGTTGATTTCGCTGCCTGGGCGCATGATCCGCGGTGAAGTCGGCGCTGACGAAGGGCGCCTGGTGGGCTACAAAGGCATGTACGATATTTACACCGAGGTGCGCGAAGCCGACGCGGCGCCGGACAGCAGCCTGCCGCCCGGCATCAATACCTTGTCGTTTTTTGCCTCCATCTCGGTTTCGCTCGGCTTGCTGAATTTGCTGCCGGTCCCAGCCTTGGACGGCGGGCGCATTTTGTTCACCTTGCCGGAGATCTTAATTAGAAAACGCATTCCTCAGGTTTACGAGAATGTGGTGAACGCGGTAGGTCTTGCCTTATTACTACTCCTGATCGTGTACATCAACCTGCAGGATTTCCTCAATCCCATTGTTATCCCTTGAAGACTGTTTTGAATTATGAGATTGGAATTGACCTGAATGTATCGGAGGGGGCGGGGTCACCCCGCCCTGACCAGTTAGGGCGAGGAGACCTCGCCCCTACCAAGGGCTTGTGAATATGGAAGAACTCGATTCCAATCAATCCGAGATTTCGTTCGATGAAGTCATCGCCGCATTGCAGGACGAATCAAACCCATTCCCTGCTCGGTACCTCTACCGGCTTTCGGGGCTGGAAAGCGAAGAATTGGGTTTGCTTACCCGAATTTGGCCCGACCTATCCACAACGCGCAGGCTTGGCTTGCTGGAAGACATGGAAATGCTAGCCGATAGCAATACGGTAATGCATTTCGACGCGGTGAACCGGATTGCACTTGGCGATGAAGACGCGCGGGTGCGCCTGACAGCGGTGCGGTCGCTGTGGCCCGCAGAGCAGCCCGCCCTGGTGCCCAAGCTGTTCGACTTGCTGGACCATGATGAGAATCCCGAGGTGCGCGCTCAGGCAGCCGCCTCCCTGGGGCGTTTCGTCTACCTCGGCGAGGTAGGCAAAATCCCCGAGGGTACCTTGAAGCAGATCGAAGAGCGTTTGCTGGAGGCCATGGAATCCGATGAAGACGAATTGGTGCAGCGCCGCGCGCTGGAATCTTTGGGATACTCCAGCCGGGCTGAGGTTTCCGATCTGATCGAAGAGGCTTATGAAAGCGATGACGACGAATGGATCGCCTCTGCTCTGTTCGCCATGGGCCGCTCTGCCGACGATCGCTGGGCGCCACTGGTCATCGAGCGCCTGAACGATTCCAACGTCGAACTGAGCCGCGAGGCCGCTCGCGCCGCTGGGGAACTGGAACTCGGCGAGGCTCTTCCGGCATTGGTGGACCTTTTGCACGACGAAGATTCAGAACTGCGGCTGGCCGCGGCCTGGGCGCTGTCGCAAATCGGGGGCAACGGAGTGGCCGAGGCGCTCGAGGAGCTGCTGGAGCGCACCGATGACGAAGATGAGATCGACCTGGTTGAGAATGCCATCGAGAATCTCGCTCTCACCCAGGAAATAGGCGATTTGAATTTGTTGGATTTCTCGCCCGAGGACCTCGAGGATCTAGCTCAACCAAATTCAGATTCGTTAGATGATGAGGACCCGGCCACTCAATAGCTGCACCTTCTTGATTCCCTAAATTCATTTACAATTCAAGCAACTTGTCTAGGCGTCTTCCATTGTTGCGCCACAGAAAAATTTTTATTGCCCATTTTTTGCTGGTAGGCGGGCTTCTGTTATTTCTGGCGCCGGCAAACGCCCAGTCCCAGCAGCCGATTGAGATTCTGGAGCAGCAAGCCGATTACTTGTTTAATGATTGGCTGCATTTCACGGTGCGGTTTCAGAGTCCCGAAAAAATCCAAGAAGGTTTTGTATTCTTCCAGCGTCCCTGGGATGAACAGGCATGGGTGTACCAAGGCGAACTGGGGACAGATCAAAGCATGCAGGTCGCCGTCACTTTGACCGCTGAAAACAAACCGAAGCCTTTCACGGAGCTGACTTATTGGTATCGTTTCTCAACCGATCACGGGGAAATCTTCGAAAGCCAGAGCTACACCCTTTACTATGCAGACAACCGTTACGGCTGGCAGACTTTGGAAAAGATCCCTTTCACCCTGCACTGGTACAACGGCGAGGTCAAATTTGCGGAAGCCCTCCTTGCTGCCGCAGACCTGGGCGGCAGGCGAGCTAAAGAATTGCTGCCGTTATCCGACCTGGAGCCCGTGACGATCTGGGTATATGACAACTCAGCGGACGTGCAGCTTCTCGCTGACCAGGCGGGATTTGCCTGGCAGGCTGGGCACACCGATCCGGCCGCGGGACTGATCCTGCTCTCTCTGCCACCGGGACCCCAACAAAGCCTCGAAATCCAGCGCCAGGTACCGCATGAAATTGCCCACCTGATGCTCTACCAGGCCCTGGGCGCAGAGCAATATGACCGTTTGCCAGTGTGGCTGATTGAAGGGTTGGCTTCCAACGCGGAAATTTATTCGGATCCGGCAAGCCCCGAGCTGCTGGTTCTAGCCGAAGCCGGAAATACGCTGCTGCCTTTTTATTCCCTCTGTGAAGCTTTTCCACAAGATGGCTCAAGCGCCCGCTTGGCATACGCGCAAGCGGTCTCGTTTGTCGACTATTTGTTTTCGCGTTACGGTTCGGCTGGCCTGGGCATCTTGGTAGATGCTTACGCACAAGCTGGCGATTGCATGAATGCATCGGTGGCTTCTTTCGGCAAGGACTTGATCGGTCTCGAAAGCGAATGGCGAATTTCTCTGTCCGAGGAAACAGGACCGCTTGCCTGGCTTAGCGGAATGCCCTGGTCGGCAATACTTACTTCAGGAATCATTGCAGTGCTATTATTCTTGGCGGTTCGTTTTCTGACGCGAAGCAAGAGACCTGAGCATGGCTGACCAAGAAAGGTTACACGCCTGGATAGATGGGCACGTTCAGGGTGTGGGTTTTCGTTATTTTGTGCGCGAGAGCGCGGCTGCGCTCCCGGTGAGCGGCTGGGTTCGCAATCTACATGATGGCCGAGTTGAGCTCCTCGCTG
Source organism: Chloroflexota bacterium (assembly GCA_023485685.1). Taxonomy (GTDB): domain Bacteria; phylum Chloroflexota; class Anaerolineae; order Anaerolineales; family UBA11579; genus JAMCZK01. Next base: position 9,074 of record JAMCZK010000043.1, read on the forward strand.
AAGGCCGGCGCGAAGATTTGGACCGTCTGCTGAGTGCAGTACGGCGGGGTCCGCGCGGCTCTCACGTAATGGAGGTACGTGTGAAGTGGGAGACAGCCAATGGGGAATTTGATGGCTTCAGGGTTCAGCCCACAGCTTAACTGCGAATAAAAGCTGCGCCGATCCCCGGTTGGGACTTCACAATTTCTAAATAGCGGGCTGCTTCATCTGCACTTGCATCGAGGGGTTGGCTCACGTTTCCGAATTCTGTGATGAAAAGCAACTGGTGCGGATAGTACCGTCTCAGAGTCGCGTAGTACGCCCCTTTGTCTTCTCCTAGCATTTCTTGTGGGCGGCTCCAATTGCAGATGACCCCGAGCCAGTCTGCCTGGTGCATGGCTTCGTCAGCGGCCTCCATGAAGATTGCCGCGTCCAGACGCTGGCCGGTGACGTGGTTACCGGGCGCCAAACCCGGAAAACCGAATTTTGTAGTGGGAAAACTGGCCTTCAAAAGAGACACTACATCCATCCACCAGCGGCCGAATTCTTTGCCAGTAGTCCAATGAAGCCCACAACCCTGGCTAGTCAGATTTGGGGCGCGGAGAACGGCGAAATAACCAACTCCGGCTTCCACATGACGCTGGATGGAAGGGCGCACCCAGGCAGCCCACTCTACGGCAGCAACCGGTTTGTTGGTCGCTGGAAGCTGCAACTGTGTCACCATAAAGAGAGAGGGGTTGCTCCTTCTTAATCTTCCGATTAATTCTTTGTTTGCGTCCACGGCAAGCAGGACTGCTTCTGGCACATATTTCGTGGAGGCATCAATGGTGAACTCTGCCGCGTCTACATGTGCGCCGGCCAGGCAGCGGCCAATGGGCCAGGGATAGGAAGAGGCATCGCGTGGCTTCACGGAAAAGGATAAAAATGGCGTGGGGTCAATAATGTCGCCAGGGAATTGTGTCAATCCCTTTGAGGCTGCGCCTTGTTGGGTGAGACTGAGATGAATGTGACCGCCCGTGGTTTGCCCGGTGGGACCTGCGCTGCCGATGACGGTGCCGCGCTTTACCTTTTGCCCTTTGGCCACGACTATGCTGCTCAAGTGGCCATAAACTGTACGATAACCATCGTTGTGCAAGATGGTTACATAGCGTCCATTGGGGTCGCCATTCTCATCGCGAACGTGGACGGCTTCAACAAACCCATCCGCGCACGCGTAGACTTTGCTGTTGAGCGGTGCGCGGATATCCAGTCCCTCATGACCGGGCAGGTTGCGGTTTGAATGGAGTTCCGGGTTGGCGCCAAACGCCTGCGTGACTACCACGTAGTCTGTTGGCCAGCCCAATGGTATGGGGTTGCCAAAGCTTCCCACAGTTTGCGGCACCTGGACCATATCCTTCTTGGTACCTGGTTTTATTGAGTCTTCGCTTTCTCCAAACAAGATTTTGTTTTCCATGAATGCTCACCCAAACCCCAGCTTGCGTTCTTTCATGGAAATGTAGCGACCCTGGCCAATCACCAAGTGGTCGAGCAACTCGATATCCAGCAAAATGCCCGCCTCGCGCACAGCTTTTGTTAGTGCCAGGTCGTCGGGGCTCGGAGAAGGGTCACCGCTGGGATGGTTGTGCACCAGAATGATCGCGGCAGCGTCTCGCCGAATAGCTGGTCGGAAAATTTCCCCGACTCGAGCAGAAGTGAAATTAATCGAACCTCTATACAATTCCTCGATACCAATCACCCGGTTGCGCGTGTCGACCAGAATCACCCGCAAATGCTCCTGTGCTAGGGCGCTCATCTCATATTGCACCAGGGCGGCCGCGTCCGCTGGGCTGCTGATGGTTGGTTTGTTTTCCGGGTGCTGGACGCTCAAGCGCTGTCCCAACTCGATAGCCGCCTTCAACGACGTCGCCTTGGCTTCGCCCATGCCATGTTGGGATTCCACTTCCGTGTAATCGGCTCTCTGTAAACCCGCCAGTCCACCGAAGGTTTTCAGCAGCCGCTGCCCCAACTGCACGGCGCTTTCACCGCTGACCCCCGTGCGCAAGAGTACGGCCAACAACTCCGCGGTGTTCAGTGCGCCGGGTCCGTTTTTCTTAAGGCGCTCCCGCGGGCGCTCGTCCGGAGCCAGATCTGCGATTCGATAGCTTCCTTGTTGGTTTGCCACGCTCATCAGTGTACAAGAAACGTGCCATGCGAGTGCAAAAACCTTGCGAAGAATATGGGAAACCTTGCGAAGGTTGGTCTTGTGATCAATGAGGCTTTAAATCCAACCTTCGCAAGGTTAGAAACGTGCCACTCAGTCGCTCTCATTGACACCCCTTTTTGTGCACGGTATAGTCGCACCCATGAAACGCAACACCTGGCCGCTGCTGCTGGCCGTTTTGGCGCTAGCAGGCCAGGCCTGCAATCTGCAGCGCATCCTTGATCCCTCGCTGCCCACCTCCACCTCCCAGCCCAGTCCCACTCCGACTTCCAGCCCGACACCCATCGCCACTCCGCTGCCGACTTTGACTAACGAGGCGCGCGTGAAGGCTGGCGACGAAGCTTTCTTTTACGGAGACTGGGATAGCGCTCTGCGCGAATACCAGCGCGTTCAGACTGAAAGTCAGGATCAAGAATTACGCGCGGCAGCAACGCTGGGCGTGGGTCGCACCTACGCCGCGATGGGAAATTTCTCCCAGGCGCGTCAAGCGCTAGAGGATCTGCTGGAAACTTTCCCAAATTCGGAGGCACGTGCAGGCGCCTATTACACGTTGGCCGCGGTTTACGCTGAATTTGATGACCCCCAGGCGGCTGCGGAGGCGTACAAGCATTATCTTGAACTGCGTCCCGGCCCGATTGAATCCTACGTACAGGAATTTCTCGGCGATGAACTAGTGGCCGCCTCGGATTACGATGGCGCGATCGCCGCATATGAAGCGGGTTTGGCAGGTAGCCGCCAGGGTGACAGCTCGATCCTAAACGTCAAGATCGGTAAGGCTCAATCGGCTGGCGGCGATTATGAGGCCGCCATTGCGACTTATCAAGCCATTTTGGACAGCACCACCAACGATTACCTGAAAGCCGATATGGATTTGTTGATCGGGCGCGCCTACTCGGCTCTGGGCCAACCCGAGCAGGCTTATGCCTACTATCAGGATGCCGTCACCAATTATCCTTTGGCGTATTCATCTTATGCGGCCCTGGTGGAACTGGTGAATGCCGGTGTGCCCGTGGATGAATTGCAACGCGGGCTGATCGATTACAACATTGCAACAATAACCACCGACGAGGAAAACCAGCAGGAGCTCTACGTGGTGGCCATCGCAGCCTTCGACCGCTACCTGGCAGACAACCCCGATGAACACAGTGACATTGCTCACCACTATCGCGCCCTGGCTTTGCGCGCCAACGGAGATTATTCGGGGGCAATCCAGGAATGGGATCACATCATCGCCGAACATGCCTTCGATGAAAACTGGGTGACTGCCTATTCAGAGAAGGCCGCCACGCAATGGGTTTATCTGGAAGATTACGAAGGCGCCATCGACACGCTGCTTGGCTTTGTGGCCGCCACTCCCAGCCAGCCCGCCTCCGCTGAATTCCTCTTCGATGCCGCGCGTATCGCTGAACGCGGCGGTCGTCTCACTCGTTCTACCGAGATTTGGCCTCGGGTAGCCGATGAATATCCTTCTTCGGAATTCGCTTACGATGCTGTGTTCCTGGCAGGTATCAGCATGTACCGGCTTGAGGATTACGCCGGCGCGCAGAGCCTGTTCCTGCGCGCCTACCAGACGGCCTTGAGCCTGGAGCAGCAAGCGCAATCTTCATTCTGGATTGCAAAAGCGTTACAAGCCCAGGGTGGTGAGGAGGGCGCTCGCAATGCTTGGCAGCAAGCGGCGGTCGTCGACCCGACCGGGTATTACAGTGAGCGGGCCGGCGACATCCTGGAAGGACGCCCCCCGTTTGAGCCACCGGCCTCCTATTCGTTTGACTTCGACGTGGAAGCCGAACGGCAGGAAGCTGAAGCCTGGATGCGCGATACCTTCGATCTACCGGCGGATACCGACCTCAGTGGGCCGGGTGCATTACTCAGCGATCCCCGCTTCCAGCGCGGAACGGAGCTGTGGCATTTGGGTGAATATGAATTAGCCCGCGCCGAGTTCGAAGACCTACGCTTGGGCTTGGTGGCCGACCCGGCCAACTCGTACCGCCTGGCGAATTATCTGATTGATCTGGGCATCTATCGAACCGGAATCTTTGCGGCGCGAGAAGTGCTTACCATGGCTGGCATGAGCGACGCGGGCACGATGAACGCGCCCAGATATTTCAACCGCATACGCTTTGGGGCGTATTACCGCGACCTGGTGGAAAAGGAAACCGCGGCCGAAGGCCTGGATCCGCTGTTCTTTTACAGCATGATGCGACAGGAGAGTCTCTTCGAAGGATTCGTGACTTCCTCTGCGGGCGCACGTGGGCTGCTGCAGATTACTCCGACCACAGGTCAGGAAGCAGCAGACCTGGCTGGTTGGCCGCCCGATTTCACTTCGGATGACCTGTATCGTCCTGTCGTAAGTATTCGTCTTGGTGCTGATTACTTGGCGGGCCGACTCAATGACTTCGATGGTGACTTATATGTGGCACTGGCCGCCTATAATGCTGGACCAGGCCCCGCTTCGTATTGGGCTGGATTAGCAAAAGGCGATCCAGATCTATATTTAGAAGTCGTTTCCTACACTGAAACGCGCAATCACATTCGCAGCATCTACGAGCTGTTCACGATTTACAGCAATCTGTATTCGACGGCGAAATAAACCCAAAGTATACAAGTACACACAAGGAAACAAGTACACAAGGCAAAACCTTATTTACCGGTGGACTTGTGTGTTTTTGGGGTTTCATGGAGTCGAGGCTTTAGCCAGTTTTTTCGATTACCGGCTAAAGCCTCGACTCCCCATAAAAGTGGTTTTTGTGCTTACAGCTTAAAGCTAACCGCTGAATTTATGGCTGGCTTGTGGCCGTCGGCTCGCCGCTCTCTGGCTGCGGAGTGGCGTCCAATTCTTCGGCCTGGCCGCGGGCGACAAGGAACCATTCATTGATGGTGGCAAACCGGTCGCTGGATTGGAAGATGGGGCCGACAGAAACTCCGCGCACCTGAGAGGAAATCGCATAGTTGTAAATAGGGAAGTACAGAGGCAGCGCCGGCATCTCGCGAGCAAAATGAGCCTGAAAGTTTCGATACAAGCGCGCCCGCTGGCTTTGGCTGATGGCAACCTGCGCCCGCGCTAGTTCCAGATATTCGCTGGCCCGGCGATCGTTCCATTTCGAATAGTTTTGCCCCCCGGTGGCTTCCGCCTGGTGCCAGAAGGGGTAAGGATCAGGGTCGGGCTCATGGGTAAAGTTCAAATCAACCAGGGCGGCCTCATAGGTGCGCGGCTCTAAATAATCACTGATAAGTTGCTCGTAGGGAACGGCTACTAAGGTCACCTGTATCCCAATCTCCGCGAAATTTTTGCGGATGCTTTCTGCGATCTGGGAGTGTAACGCGGTGTCGGGGTAGACCAGCTCGAATTCCAGGCTGATGCCCTCTTTACTGCGCACCTGCCCGCCTTCTGCGGGAATGGTGTAGCCAGCCTGCTTCAGGTAACTGATGGCGGTTTCGCTGTCATAGGGGATGCGCGGCTGGGCTTCGTTGTAAGCCCAGGTTCCCGGCAGGATGGGACCATCGGCCACCATCGCCTGGCCGCCTAGGAATTCATCAACAATCCATTGTCGGTTGATGCCATACATCAACGCCTGTCGCACCTGCGTCTCTTGGAAGAAGGGCTTCTCGGCATTATCAAGATTCAGGAGCAAAATGCCCAAGCTCGGCAACCTGGTGCTGTACACATTCAGAGTAGGATCAGATAAAACCGTTGGCAAAAGTTGTGCGTCTATGTAACTGATGCCCAGCACATCCCCTTCCTGATAGGCTTGATAGGCAGCTTCGGCAGTTTCGTAATAATGGAATACCACCTGATCAATGAAGGGGCGGCCGGCGTAATATCCGTCCCAGGCATTTAGCACTACACCGGTCACCTGGTTGTTTTCATTGAGTAGTTCCCCGAAGCGGTAGGGACCAGACCCCACAGGTTCCAGGTTATAAGGGGCGTTCATTAGCGTTGCCGCGTCCATTTCACCCAGTAAATGCTGAGGAAGCACGCCGAAGCTCAAGTAATTCATGAAAGGCCAGTAGGCGGATGGCAGACGGAATTGCATGTGCAAGTCGTCGAAAACAAACACTTCGACCGATTCCCACAATTTGCGAATATCTTCTGAAATGGGGAAGCTAGGATTTTTTAGCAACTCCACCGTGAAGGCAACATCCGCGGTAGTCAGCGGTTCACCATCCTGCCAGGTTAGCCCCTCGCGTAAGGCGAAGTTGTATTGCAAGCCATCGAGCGAAATGCCCCATGTTTCGGCCAGATCAGGCTGTGGGGTGCCACGATCGTCAAAGCGCACCAGGCCGCTGAAGAGCAGGCGGTTGATGTCCTGGTCGGCAGGGTTGGCGCTATCGAGCAAAGGATTCAAGCGGCCAATCGACCCGACAAGCCCCTCGATGTAGATACCACCCTGAGCGGGCTGAGCCGTTAACCCCTGCAGCAATGGTTTTTGCACAAATAGCAAGATGGCAATCGCAACTAATGCCAGTCCGACGAGAAGGAGCTGCCAGCGCAGTTTATTCATTCAATTGGGAAGACAGTTAGCCGGATACGTAGACCGTATAGATTGCCAGTAGGAAAAAGAGCACGCTCAATATGATGGTAATGCGGAACAAGGTCTTTTCCACACCCCGCCGCGCCGAAAACACGCCCCCGGTGTCGCCACCGCCGCCTACCAAACCACCGAGCCCGGCGCCTTTGCTCTGCAAAATGATGCTAAACACCAGCGCGGTGGACAAAATAATCATTGCGATGTCTAAGAAGTTTTCCATTGAATGATCGACCTCTCTATTGAGCGGGCGGATTATACCGTTGGCTCGAAGCTTTCGTCAATCACCGCGCCAGAAGGCGCCCTGCTCTTCACACAGCAAAACTTATGTTCTATAATGTCGACTTCCCCCCCATGACTCAATTCAAACTCCGAGCCCCCTTTAAGCCCACCGGTGACCAACCGGAAGCGATTGCCCAGTTGCTGGAGGGTATCAAGAGGGGTTACAAGCAGCAGGTCCTCTTAGGCGCCACGGGCACGGGAAAGACTTACACGATGGCCAATATCATTGAGGCTGTCCAAAAACCAACCCTGGTGCTCGCTCACAATAAGACGCTAGTGGCACAACTGTATGCCGAGTTTAGGGAATTCTTCCCGGACAACGCGGTGGAGTTCTTCACCTCTTATTACGACTACTATCAGCCCGAGGCCTATGTCCCGCGCAGCGATCTCTACATCGAAAAAGAAACCGACATCAATGAAGAGATCGAGCGCCTGCGTCTGGCAGCTACCACCTCGCTGCTAGCCCGTCGCGACACAATCATCGTTGCGTCAGTATCCTGTATCTATGGTCTGGGCAACCCGGAGTCCTATGGCCGCGTGGTAATCAACCTGGACACAGGCAAGCCCTATCGTCGCGAGACCTTGCTGCGCCAACTAGTGGACAGCCACTACGAACGCAAGGAAAGCGACCTGATGCCGGGCGCCTTCCGCGTGCGCGGGGATACGCTGGAAGTGGTGCCGGCCTACCAGGACGAATTGGCTTACCGCATTACCTTCTTTGGAGACGACATCGAGCGCATGGTTGAGATTCACACCGTCACCGGTGAAATCGTGCGTGAACTTGGCACGATTGCTATTTACCCTGCCCGCCACTTTATTACCGACGAAGAGAAGATGGCGGCTGCCATTCAGGGTATCGAGGACGAGCTGATCGAGCGGCTCCAATTCCTGAAGAGTCACGACAAATTGCTGGAGGCCCAACGCCTCGAGCAGCGTACCCGCTACGACCTGGAGATGTTACGCCAGGTGGGATACTGCACCGGCATCGAGAATTACTCGCGCCACATGGATCAGCGCGCCCCTGGCACGCCGCCCTGGACGCTGATCGATTACTTCCCCGCCGATTTCCTGATGATCATCGATGAATCCCACATGACCATCCCGCAGGTGCGCGGCATGTATCACGGCGACCGGTCACGAAAAGATATCCTGGTCGAATACGGATTCCGCCTGCCGTCCGCGGTGGACAACCGTCCGCTCACCTTCGATGAATTCGAACGCCGCCTCGGCATGGTGCTTTACACCTCGGCGACTCCCGCCGAATATGAAATGAAGAAAGCGGACCAGGTGGTGGAGCAGATCATCCGGCCCACAGGTCTCGTCGATCCCGAGGTCGAGGTGCGCCCCATCGAAGGCCAGATCGATGACCTCATCGGCGAAATCAATAAGCGCGTGGGGCAGGGCGAACGCGTCTTGGTGACCACGCTCACCAAACGCATGGCCGAGGACCTCTCCGAATATCTGATGGAAATGGGCGTCAAAGTGCATTACCTGCATTCGGAGGTGGAGACCCTGGACCGCGTCAGCATCCTGCGCGATCTGCGCTTGGGCGTCTTCGATGTGGTAGTAGGCATCAACCTGCTGCGTGAAGGACTGGATCTCCCTGAGGTGTCTCTGGTGGCCATCCTGGACGCGGATAAACAAGGCTTCTTGCGCTCGGAGACCGCGCTGATCCAGACCATCGGACGCGCCGCGCGCCACGTGCGCGGGCGGGTGATCATGTACGCCAACAAACTCACCGATTCGATGAACTACGCCATCCGCGAGACCAACCGCCGCCGTGAGAAACAGGAGGCCTACAACAAAGAACATGGCATCGAACCGGTGGGCATCGTGAAAGCCGTGCGCGATCTCACCGACCAGCTTAAAGCTCGCGCAGTCGCCGAGGAGCGCGCCGAATATCGCACGGACGGCGCCCGGCGCCTGCCGCGCAAGGAATTGCTGCGCCTGATCCACGACCTGGAGAATCGCATGCGCGAGGCCGCCAAGAATCTGGAATTCGAACAAGCGGCCATGCTGCGCGACCAACTTTACGAAGTGCGCACGCTCTTAGCCGAGGAGGGCAACCTTAAACCTTGGGAGAAGATGCGCGTGATCGCGGGGATTGATGAAGAGCCGGAACAAGATTAACCACAAAGAGCACAAAGGGCACTAAGGTTTTATTTGATACTGCCCACATATCGTAGTAGGGGCGAAGCGTGCTTCGCCTGCGATAATGTTTGTCGCACGCCTGCCAATGGCTGGTGGAAGATAATCAACATGATAAAAATGTATAATGAGCTTCCATTAGGTGATATATGAATATAGAAATGAAGTTCACGGCCGTGTATCGAAAAGTCCCGGAAGGTTATGTGGGGTTCGTCCAAGAACTTCCCGGAGCTAATACTCAGGGTGCAACTTTGGAAGAGACTAAGGCAAATCTAGAAGAGGCTATCTTGCTTGTATTGGAGGCAAATCGCGAGTTGTCCGAGGAATCCCTTCGGGGACAGGAAGTAATTCGAGAACCTATCGCGGTCTCAAAGTAAAAGATCACTTCGGTGGCAATGAAACGGCGGGAATTACTAAAACATCTTGAAACTCATGGCTGCGAGTTGTTACGCGAAGGCGGTAATCACTCGATATACGTGAACCGCCGGACTCAGAAATCATCTGCTGTTCCGCGACATAAGGAGATCAGCACCTTCCTCGCCCGCAAAGTCTGCCGCGATCTAGAGGTTCCGATGCCAGTTGGGGCAAGGGAGGAAATAACTTCATATGACGCAGGCTAAAGCTACACGCACACTGAATGCCCAAAGCCAAGCCTTGCGAAGGTTGGACTTAAACCAGGGCAGATTTCAAGTCCAACCTTCGCAAGGTTGATAGAAAACATGCCCATCACCAATAACGTCACGCGCATGCTGGTTGCCAGGGGCGTACCTTTCGAAGCTCACGAGCTGCCCGAAGAGAAGCTCGGCGGCATGGAGGCGGCCGCCATCCTACATGTTGAACCCTATCTAATGTTCAAGACCATCGTGGCGCTGCGCCCCGATGGCGGCAAGGCTGTGTTGGCGTTGGTTCCCGCGCCTGCAAAACTTAACCTGAAAGCGCTGGGCCGCTGTTTGGGAGGCAGAAAACTGCAGTTGGCAACACAAGTCCAGGCGGAAAAACTGACCGGATTGCAGGTGGGCGGCATCTCACCATTGGCGCTGATCGGCAAAGGCTTTGAAGTTGTGTTGGATGAATCAGCGCTGGGATTTGAAAAAATTTATTTATCAGGCGGGCAGCGTGGATTGAATTTATCCATAGCGCCGCAGGCAGTTGTCGATTTAACCCACGCGAAAACCGATGCAATTAGTGAGTAAGTTTCCCATCCAAGTATTCAATTCCGAGTCTTAGGGCTTCTTCAGCCGCCTGTTCTTTTACCTCCAGGCGCTTCCCTTTGAAGTTGAAATGACGCGTCCAGGTCCCCTTGGTAGTGCTGACCGCCATCCACACCAGTCCCACGGGCTTCTCCGGTGTTCCACCGCCCGGACCGGCGATACCGCTAACCGCGATGCCGACGTCGCCCGCCAGCGCCCGGCGTACGCCAAGGGCCATCTCGGCTACCGTTTCGGCGCTGACAGCCCCGTGCCTTTCTAGCGTTTCCCAAGTGACACCAAGAAGCCGAACCTTGGCTTCATAAGCGTAAGCAGTAACACTTCCCATGTAATAGGTGGACGAACCGGGCACGTTGGTCAACCGGTGACCTACTAGTCCACCGGTGCAGGATTCGGCCACGGCGAGGCGTAACCCGTGGGCACGCAGCTTCTCACCAATAATTACTTCCAACTCTTTTGCCATTACAGTCCAATCTGTTGAGTTCGATCAGATTCTGCCCAGCGGTCAACTTGCGACTATCTAGTTAGGGATTATACACACGGCTTTTCTTTCTCCTAGTTGCCTCTTTGATAGAATATCTGTGCGATGGTTCTTTCCGAGAAAATCCAAGCCCAACTCGATACTTTACCTAACAAAACTGGCTGCTATTTAATGAAGGACCAGGGCGGCAAGGTGATTTATATCGGGAAGGCCGTGAACTTGCGCAGCCGGGTGCGTTCTTACTTTCATAGCGCCGCCCAGATCGATCCCAAGACTTTCCACCTTGCCCAACATATCGCCGACATCGAATGGATAGTAGTCGCTTCCGAGCTTGAGGCGCTCATCCTCGAGATGAACCTGATCAAGAAGCACCGCCCGCATTACAACGTGCGGCTCAAGGATGACAAGCGCTATCCCTACGTGAAGGTGCATTGGGCCGATCCATTTCCTAAGGTGACCGTGACCCGGCGAATGGAGGATGACGGCTCACGCTATTTCGGGCCCTACACCAGTGTGTGGGCTGTGCATAAGACTCTCGACGTTTTACGACGCATCTTTCCCTACCTCACCTGCGATCGGGTCATCACCGGCCAGGATGAACGCGCTTGCCTTTATTTCGACATCAAGCTTTGCACTGCGCCTTGTATTGGCAAAGTGGATCAAACCAATTACCGGCAAATGATTGCCGACCTGTGCGACTTCCTCAATGGGCGTACCGAGTCGATCGTTTCGCGACTCAACATCGAGATGGTGCAAGCTTCTGCCGATTTGCGCTTCGAGAAAGCGGCCGCCATCCGGGACCAACTGGAAGCCATCGAGAGCATAGTCGAGCGCCAACGGGTGGTTTCCACGGATTACGCCGATTCGGATGTGATCGCCATGGCGCGTTCAGAGCGCGAAGCCTGTGTGCAGGTCTTTTTCATCCGCAGTGGCAAATTGATTGGCCGTGAATATTTTATGATGGAGAATACTGCCGATACGCCGGATGCCGACGTGATGGCCGAATTCATCAAGCAGTATTACGACCAGGCGGCCAACGTGCCCCCCGAAGTGTTACTGCCTCACGAAGTCGAAGAGGCCCAAGTGATCCGCCAGTGGCTCAGCAAGCGCCGGGGCGACGGCGGCGTGGAGATTAAGATCCCTCACCGCGGCCAGAAACGTGACCTGATCAAAATGGCCGCCGAAAATGCCGCTGAGACGCTGGCCGCGCTGCAAGCTCAATGGAAAGCGGATGCGCACCGCCAAACAGAGGCGCTTGCGGAGATCCAGGAGGCGCTCAAATTGCCACGGGCGCCCGAGCGCATCGAGTGCTACGACATCTCGAACACGCAAGGCACCGCTGCAGTAGGCAGCATGGTCGTGTTCGAGCGCGGCGTTCCCAACAATAAGTTATACCGCCGTTTCAATATTAAAACAGTAGTGGGACCCGACGATTTTGCCAGCATGCAAGAAGTGCTCACCCGCCGCTTCAAACGTTGGCAGGTTGCCGGGGAAGACGGCCCCATCCCCGGCAAAAAACCTGACGCTGCATTCTCCAATCTGCCCGACCTGGTTATCGTCGATGGCGGCAGGGGGCAACTCAGCCGCGCGGAGGTGGTGTTCAAGGAATTCGATCTCACCGGCAAAATTCCATTAGCGGCGCTAGCCAAGCAAAGCGAAGAACTATTTCTACCTGGCCAGGACCGTGGCATTTTGCTGCCCCGTTCTTCACAGGGTTTGTTTCTGTTGCAGCGTATCCGCGATGAAGCGCATCGCTTTGCTATCACGGCGCACCGCGCCCGACGTACCCGCAGCGGTATTGCCTCCCAATTGGACGAAATCCCCGGTATCGGTCCCAGGCGGCGCCGCGCGCTGTTGGGGACGTTCGGCTCTATTGACGGCGTCCGGAAGGCGACGATCGAACAGTTAACCGCAGTGCGGGGAATTACGCCGCCGCTGGCTGAATCCATTAAAACGCATTTGGAATAACCAATGGACGTTGGCGCTGCATAGGGGTAAACTAGTCGTCAATTATTACCAGGTGCGCAATGGCAAAAGGTAAACGAAAAAAAATCAACTTCAGCCAGATCATCTTTGCGGCAATAGCGCTCATTGTGATCATCACCATGATCCTGGGCGCTGTGGCCAGCTATTAATTACCAGTCGGCTCGCTTGAGAGTTTTTGACAGGCCTCCCGGGGATAAATAACCCCAACCGGGTTCCTGCTTAGGATCCCTACCGTGGAGGGTACGAATGGCTAAGCCTGTCCGCCCGCAATATCTCCTGCTGATTTCCCTCTCTTTAGCCTGGATTTTCGATTTCCTCTTCTGGAGGAAAGTGATCGGCATTTCAGTGCCGATCTTCACCTTCTTGATCGTCGGCATTGGCCTTTGGATGGCTCGCCGTGCGAGGCTCCAACCAGCCTGGGGCGCAATCTGGCTGCTGGCGCCCATCGCGTTTTTCTCATTTGTGCCAATGTTTCGGTTGGAGCCGTTTACCCGATTCATCAGCATGGCGGTTTTGTTCCTACTGCTAGCACTCTTTGCACTGAGTTTCCTGGGCGGGGAGTGGATACGATATGGATTTGCGGATTACATCGTAAGGATTCTGGGATTTGTTCCTTCTGGACTTGGCTTGTTGAAGGAAAAGAGTAAAGCCACCCTTAAGAAAAACGAGGCGGCTTTCGGCATCCGATCTCTGGCACCTGTCTTACGCGGCTTGCTTTTTGCCCTGCCGCTGCTCTGGTTCCTGGCTGTACTCTTGGCTTCGGCAGACCCGACTTTTGCCGATTGGCTGGATTCCGTGTTCAGCTTCCTGAATATTGATAACGCAGCCGAGTATTTATTCCGTGGTTTCTACATCCTGATTCTGGCTTACATTCTTTCAGCCGCCTATCTGGTGGCCCTCAACAAAAGCCGCAAAGAAAAGCTGCTTGGAGAGGATGAACCACTTGTCACGCCCATTCTGGGTTTCGGCGAAACGGCAACCATGATGACGGCGGTGATTTTGCTTTTCTTAGCTTTTGTGATTTTCCAATTCAACTATTTCTTTGGCGGAACCACCAACATCATCGACACACCCACCGGCTTCACCTATTCCGAATATGCCGTGCGCGGCTTCTGGGAACTTCTTGTGGTCTCGATTACCTCTCTGGCGTTCTTCCTTGCCCTAAGCGTCATCAGCAAGCGGGGCACCATTCCACAGCAACGATGGTTCTCTGGATTGGGAATTGGGCTGTTCTTGTTGGTGGCGGTCATCCTGACTTCCTCCTTCCAGCGCCTGCTGCTCTACGAACGCGTGTACGGTTTCACCCGCCTGCGCACCTACCCGCATGTGTTCATGATCTGGTTGGGTCTATTGCTGCTCGCCATCGTGGTTCTCGAGACCCTCGGCCGCCAGCGATCTTTTGCCCTTGCCACGCTTTTGGCCGTGGTCGGCTTTTCGGCAACCCTGGCGTTGATCAATGTCGATGCGCTAATCGTGCGCAATAATGTTAAGTTAGCTCTCAACGTGGAGGATTTTGACTTCGCTTATCTTGCCTCTCTCTCAGATGACGCGGTGCCGGCGATGATCTCTTCTTATTGGCATGCTGTCACGGTTGGCGAAGACCTTGTGGCCGAGCAGCTTGCAGCTGGGCTTGCTTGCCACTATGCAATTCAGGCATCCGATTCGCAACCCAGGCCCTGGCAATCTTGGATCTGGTCAGAGGCCCGCGCCATCAACGAATGGACAAAATTGCGCTCCGAAGCGAATTTTCCCAACATGCAAGTCAGCGACGACAAGACAATTGCATTGGCGGGCCAGGAAAGATCCTGTTTCACGCCATTCTGGGACTGAGAGTTCAGCAAGAGCGAACAAGCTATATCCGGATGGTATGATTCTCTGTCCCGTGGACCAGCATACTATAAAGTCGCGTACCAATCAGGATTGGCTGCAAGCCTTGCGCAAACCTGCTTCCCCAGAGGCGCTCGAAGAACTGCGTGCCATTCTGATGCGTGGCCTGCGGGCTGCACTGGCTGGCCGCGGAAACGGAGACGTGGACGCCCTGGCCGAGGATTTTGCGCAAGAGGCTCTACTCAAAATCCTGGCTAGCCTGGAGACCTTTCGCGGCGAGAGCCAATTCACCACTTGGGCGCAGCGCATTGCCATCCATATCGCCTTCTCCGAGTTGCGCCGTCGGCGCTGGAAAGACGTTCCGTTGCAGGCTTTTACCCAAAGCCAAGACGGCAATGAACTCACTCCGGCATTGCTTACCTCGCCGAATTCCTCTCCCGAGGCGCAGGTCACCCGGCGCGATCTGCTCCGCAATGTGGAAGACCTCATTTTTGAAGAACTCACCGAGAAGCAGCGTACCGCCTTGCTGGCCATTGTCCAGGATGGTTTCCCGCTGCCGGTCGTTGCTGAACGTATGCAAATCAATCCCAATGCCCTCTACAAATTGCTCCACGATGCCCGCCAGAAGCTAAAACAGCGCCTGGAACAAAAAACTGGCCTCTCTGGCCGGGAACTGCTGGCGTTTTTTGAGGAAGAATAGGTAATACGTAGGCCACAGCCTGCGTCAGTAGGACGTAACGAAATGACAGAGATTCAATCCGACAGCTTGAGGAAATTGCTCCACCGCATTCTGACTACGCGCCCGGAGGAGTTGGGCTGCGAGACCTGTTGCGAGGAGCTGGGCCTGCTCGCCGAACTAGAATCCCGGGGCGAAGACGCTGCCAGCTTGCTCCCGCTTGTTCGCCTTCACCTTGAAAACTGCCAAAGCTGCAACGAGGAATACTCTGCCTTACTAACAGCCCTTAAAGAAGCCCAATCTACCAATCCGCTCTGAATAAAATCACTAATTGCAGGTACGAATTAACCAACAACAAACACCTAATCACCAATCCCCAATCTCTAATAGGCTATTTAGGCTCGCCGCAGACGAAAATTTCCCCATGGGTATAATTGCGCCCTATGTCGAGATCGGAGCCTGCGGAACAGACTGTTCCCTCGACTCTCCAAAAAAATAATCAATCTTCAGATTTGGATGCCACTCAGCGCGTCGAGCCTGCTTCCGCGCCTGGCGGCGGACGGCCGAAACGCTGGCGTTGGATATTGGCAGCCCTTGGCCTCTTCGTTGCTCTTTTGGGCCTGGGCGCCTGGGGTGGCTACCAAACCGCCATCTCTGCACGCAAGGCGCAGGAAGAATTGCAGAGCGCCGTGGAGGCGAATTTCCAGTTTCAGCTAGGGGTACAAGACCTGCAAGCAGGTTTCTGTGTGCGCGCCCGGGATCGTTTCGTCTATGTAATTCAACTTATCCCCGATTATCCGCAGGCTCAGGAGCAACTTGTCCAGGCCTCATTGTGCGCTGGCACTGGGGCTCCGCAGCCAATAGCAGAGAATGCCGAAGTAGCCGCGGGTCCGACGCCAACGCCCGACCTGCGTGGAGCTGAAACAATTTTTGCTGAAGCGCAATCTCTTGCCGTCGCACAAAACTGGGACGCGCTGCTGTCTTCCCTCGACAGCCTTCGCAAGAACTTTCCTGATTTTCAACCTATCGAAGTAGATCGCCTCTATTACATTGCCTATCGCAACCGCGGCGTGCAGCGTATCCTGCCTCCTGTCGGCGACCTGGAGCGCGGCATCTTCGACCTGAACCGAGCTGAGCAAATCGGCCCACTGGATCAGCAGGCCGATAGCGTGCGTCAGTTGGCGGCGTGGTACATCCTGGGGGCAAGTTTCTGGGAAGTGGACTGGCCCCAGGCGGTGCAGTATTTTGAATACCTAGCTGGGCCCAACGGAGCCGCGCCTCAGTTGCACGATACGAGTTTCTTTACCGCCACCGATCGGCTAGCCGAGGCCCAGGTCTTTTATGCCCAGGACTTAATCCGCGAAGCCGAAGGGCTGGCCCTCGATAAGCAGTGGTGTTCTGCCGGCGACACGATGGCACAAGCTGATGCCTACAGCCCGCTGGATTCCGAGGGGCAAGAATTGTGGACCTACTACATCGATCAGTGTGCCCTGAACGGAAACGAAGCTCGCTAAATTCTCCCTAAACTTCAATGCCAATCCCACACTGGGCCCTACTGGTGTCTTTCTGGCTGCACATGCTGGCCACAGTGGTATGGATAGGCGGTTTAGCCGCCCTGGCCCTATTTGTGTTGCCAACAATGCGCCGCAGCTTGAAGGCGGGTGAATTTGCTAAATGGCTCACCGCTCTAAACAAACGCCTGGACCCAATTGGATGGCTCAGCCTGGGTCTACTTACCTTTACCGGCCTCGTTCAAATGGATGCCAATCCCAATTATGCTGGTTTCCTGGCATTCTCGAATCCCTGGTCGCAAGCTATCCTCCTGAAGCATGTTGCTTTCCTTGGCATGATCGCAGTGTCCGCCTATATCACTTGGGGAGTTATTCCCGCTTTACAGCGCTCTGCCCTCAAACTCGCCCGTGGCCTTCGAGATGATTCTGGGAAGCGGTGGCAGAACCGCCTGCAGCAACTCATTGTTCTAAATTTCTTCCTCGGACTGCTCGTTCTTGCCTTCACTGCCGTCGCTCGCACATCCTAAAAAGCTACTACGCACTATAGCAAAACGGCATAAAGCTTGCACCTCTCC